>JAMCTV010000122.1 GCA_023381235.1 Gammaproteobacteria bacterium | reverse complement strand
GACGCGCGCGCTGTTGGCCCGAATCATTGGTATCCCAGGCTGGACATGGACTTCAGATCGTCGCTCCAGCCTTCTTTGACCTTAACCAAGAGTTGCAGGAACACCTTGCTGTCAAACATTTTCTCCATCTCCAGCCGCGCCTGGCGGCCGATAGCCTTCAGGCGCGTGCCGCCCTTACCGATGACGATGGCCTTTTGCCCCTCGCGCTCCACCCAGATCACCGCCTCGATACGCAACAGTTTTTCCTCTCTGGAAAACGCGCTCACCTCCACCGTCGCGGCATAGGGCAGCTCCTCGCCGAGATTCTGCATCAGCTTTTCCCGTATCAGCTCCGCGGCGAGAAAGCGCTCGCTGCGGTCGGTGACTTGCTCCTCCGGGTAGAACGGCGGGCCTTGAGGTAATAACCGCCGCACCTGCTCCTCCAGCGCAGCCAGATTGTCTCCGCTTTTGGCCGATAACGGAACAATCTCCGCGAAGGACATCTTTTTCGCCAGGACGTTGAGGTGCGGCAGCAGCTTTTTCTTGTCGGCGATCTTGTCCACTTTGTTGATGACCAGAATCACAGGCGCACGCGCCACCTTGATGACTTGCAACACATAGTCGTCCTGATCGGTCCAGCGCAACCCCTCCACCACAAACAGGATCACGTCCACCTCGCGTAGGGCGCTTCTGGCGCTCTCGTTCATGTAGCGGTTGAGCGCGCGTTTGCCGTGCTCATGCAGTCCCGGCGTGTCCACGTAGACCGCCTGGTAGCCGGGTTCGCTTTTGATGCCGAGGATGCGCTGGCGCGTGGTCTGCGGCTTGCGCGAGGTGATGCTGACTTTCTGCCCGATAAGACGATTCAACAGCGTTGATTTCCCCACATTGGGACGGCCCGCAATCGCCACGAAGCCGCAACGATGTGCTGCAGGATGATGAAAAATTCCCTCCATGGACTTTTTCATCTCGCAAAGCAAAAAGTGTGATTTTTGCTTTGCTCCATTTTCCAAACACTTACCGTGTTTGGAAAATGACGGCACATCCCTGTACCGTACCGCGGGTTATTGAAAAACAAGTTTTTCAATAACCCGCTAGCCACGTTCCAGCAACTCCAGCGCCTTTTGCGCCGCGTCCTGCTCCGCCTTTCTGCGGCTGCTACCCACGCCCTGCGTCGGTTGCAGTCCGGGCGCGCTGCACTCTATCCTGAAGGTCTGCGCGTGCGCCTCGCCGCTCACCTGCACCACGCTGTATTGCGGCGGCGGCATTTTGCGCGACTGGAGATATTCCTGCAACCGGGTCTTTGGGTCTTTAAGCGTAACGGCCTCCGGCATCTCGCTCAGCCGCGCCTGATAGAGCGCCTGCAACACCTTGCGGCACGGCTCCAGGCCGCCATCAAGATAAATCGCGCCGATCACCGCCTCCAGGGCGTCCTCCAGCGTGGACTCGCGCCGGTGTCCGCCGCTTTTTTTTTCACCGTAGCCCAGGGTTAAATAGGCGCCCAGCCGCAAGGAGTGCGCGATCTGCGCCAACGTCTCGCGCCGCACCAGGCTGGCGCGCAGCCGGCTCAAATCGCCTTCCATGGCCTGCGGGTAGCGCTGGTAAAGCTCGGCGGCGATGACGAAATTCAGCACTGCGTCGCCGAGAAACTCCAACCGCTCATAATTGGCGCCGCCGGCGCTGCGATGCGTGAGCGCATCCTCCAGCAGTCGTGTCTCGGTAAATCGGTAGCCCAATTCCCGGCACAGCGCGCTCAAGGGCGAGGTCAACGGGCGGAAAGCTCCACGCTCTTGTCAAACTTGGCGACGAAGTCCAGGTTACCCACCAGCTCACCGCGCACTTCGTACACCACCCGCACCAGCATGCTGCCGGGACGCGGTTGTATTTCAATGCTGCTGCTGTTCACGTGCTCCACATCGTTCACATCAAAGCGCCGCTGCAGGGCCTTGAGCACTTCTTCCTTGCCCTTGGCCACGATCTCAGTATCGGTTTTCAGGCTTTCCAGCGCGGTCTGTACCTTGAAGCTCTCCAGATAGACCGGCAGCAGCTTCAGGCTGAGCAGGGCAAAGGCGCCCACGAAGACAAGCAGTAACAGCACACTGATGAAACTCATGCCATGTTGTTTACGCATGTCCGCCTCCCTCTATATTAAAGTTGATTGGCTATTTAATGCTTGTTCCAATACGCCGCCAGGCGATGACGCCGTCCGCGGACCAGTCCCAACTCATCCAGATCATGACCGCCTTGCCCACCAGGTTCTGGTCCGGCACCATTCCCCAGTAGCGGCTGTCGTTGCTGTTGTCACGGTTGTCACCCATCACGAAATACTGTCCCTCCGGCACGATGAATTCACCCTCGCCGGAGAACTGGCCGGGACGAATCAGGATGGCATGTTTCGTTCCGTCCAGGTCCTCGTTGAAAATCTCAGCGCCCGTCATGCCCGCTCCGGCGCCATAGCCCAGATAGCTCCCCACGGGCTGTTGCGGCATGGGTTTGCCGTTCACGGTCAGTGTCTTATGGTAATAGGCAACCCGATCACCGGGCAAGCCTACCACGCGCTTGATGTAATCTATCCTGGGGTCCCTGGGATAGCGGAACACTACCACGTCGCCGCGCTGCGGCGCGCCAAGGTCAATGAACTTTTGGTTCAACACCGGCAGGCGCAGGCCATAGGTGAATTTATTCACCAGAATGAAGTCGCCTGTCCAGTTCTCCGGCGAGGGTGAATTGGACGGGATGCGAAACGGCTCCGCCAGAAACGAGCGCAGCAGCAGGACGACGAGAAATACCGGGAACAGCGAGCGCGCGTACTCCACCAGCACCGGTTCGCGCCCGTCGCGCTCATGCGCCAGCCGTTCGCGCAACTGCGGAGAGGCCCGGTCAAGACGCGCACGCCGCCTGGGCGCCCACAGCCACGCGTCCAGCGCCCAGATGATGCCGCACACGAAGGTTGCCACAACCAGAAACAACGCGAAATCGAAATTCATTTGCCTTTCCCCACCTGTAGCACCGCCAAAAACGCCTCCTGTGGAATCTCCACCTTGCCCAATTGCTTCATGCGCTTCTTGCCCTCTTTCTGCCGTTCCAGCAATTTGCGCTTGCGCGTGATGTCGCCGCCGTAGCATTTGGCGGTGACGTTTTTCCTCAGCGCCTTGACCGTCTCGCGCGCGATCACGTGCGCGCCGATGGCGGCCTGAATCGCCACCTCGAACATCTGGCGGGGGATGATCTCCTTCATCTTTTCCGCCAGCTCGCGGCCGCGATACGCGCTCTGCTCGCGGTGCACGATGAGCGACAGCGCATCCACGCGCTCGCCGTTGATAAGGATGTCCAGTTTAACCAAATCCGCGGGCTGGAAGCGCTCAAAGCTGTAATTGAACGAGGCGTAACCTCGGCTCACGGACTTTAACCGGTCAAAAAAGTCCATCACCACCTCGTTCAGGGGCAGTTCATAGGTGAGTGCCACCTGGCTGCCGAGATATTGCATGTTCTTCTGCATGCCGCGTTTTTCCACGCACAGCTTAATCACGTCGCCCAGATACTGCGGCGGCAGCAGCATGTCGGCGCGGATGATGGGCTCGCGCGTCTCCGCGAGGCGGCTCACCTCCGGCAGCTTGGCCGGGTTATCCACGCGCAGCACCTCGCCCTGCGTGGTCAGCACCTCATAGATCACGGTGGGTGCGGTGGTGATGAGGTTGAGCCGGTACTCGCGCTCCAGGCGCTCCTGCACGATCTCCATGTGCAGCAGGCCCAGAAATCCGCAGCGGAAACCGAAGCCCAATGCCTGAGAGGTCTCCGGTTCATAGTGCAGCGCCGCGTCGTTCAGGCGCAGCTTGGCCAGCGCCTCGCGGAAGTCTTCGTAGTCCTCGGAGTCCACCGGGAACAGTCCGGCGAACACGCGCGGCTGAATCGGCTTGAATCCGGGCAGCGCCTGCGGCGCGGGGCGGCCCTCATGGGTGATGGTGTCGCCCACCGGCGCGCCGTTGATCTCCTTGATGCCGGCGATGATGAAGCCCACCTCGCCCGCCTTGAGCACGCCGGTCTCCACCCGCTTGGGCGTGAACACGCCGATCTTGTCGGCCTGATGATTTCTGCCCGTGGACATCACCCTGATCTTGTCCCTGGCGGCGATAACGCCTTGCATCACGCGCACCAGGATGATGACACCGAGAAAATTGTCGAACCAGGAGTCTATGATGAGCGCCTGCAACGGCGCCTGCTCATCGCCCTTGGGTGGCGGAATGCGCAGGATCAGTTCTTCCAGCATATCCGTCACGCCGAGGCCGGTGCGTGCGCTGATGCGCAGCGCGTTGTGCGCCTCGATGCCGATCACCTCCTCGATCTCCTTGATGACGCGCTCCGGATCGGCGGTGGGGAGGTCAATCTTGTTCAGCACCGGCAGCACTTCCAGACCCTGCTCCATCGCAGTGTAACAATTGGCCACGCTCTGCGCGCCCACGCCCTGCGCGGCATCCACCACCAGCAGCGCACCCTCGCATGCGGCGAGCGAGCGCGATACCTCGTAGGAAAAATCCACGTGGCCGGGGGTGTCAATGAAATTCAACAGATAAGTATTGCCGTCACGCGACGGGTAGTTGAGCGATACCGCCTGGGCCTTGATGGTGATGCCGCGTTCGCGCTCCAGGTCCATGGAGTCCAGCACCTGCTCCGCCATTTCGCGTTTGCTCAAACCACCGCAGATTTCAATGATGCGGTCGGCCAGCGTGGACTTGCCGTGATCTATGTGCGCGATGATGGAGAAATTACGGATGTGCTTGAGGGAAACCACGAGTACTTTGCCCGGAGATTGCAGCCATTATAAAGCATAAAGCCAGCACCAGGCTGGCTTATAAAAGAGTGCGTCTTGTGCCGACCAGTTTTTAATTCAGCGCCAGGATGAAATCCACCAGCTTTTCAATATCGGCATCGGGCACGCGCGGAGAATACGGAGGCATCACACCCATCTGCCAACGCCCGGTGCCGCCAGCCTGTACCCACTTGATAAGATTTTCGCGCGCACCGGCATCGCCTTTGTATTTCTTGCTCACGTCCGTCCACGCCGGACCGACGCGCTTGGTCTCAACCTGGTGACAGGCGAAGCAGCCGCTGCTCTTGGCGAGCACCTTGCCGGCCTCCATGTCCAGCGCGCCAGACTGCCCCTGGGTAGGGGCAGTGGCTGGAGCTTCAGAGCTCGGCGCGGGGGCGCCTTCCGCGGGAGCAGGTGCAGCAGGCTCGGCGGCAGGGGCTTCGACAGCCGGCGCTTCAGCGGCAGGCGCAGCCTGTTCCGCTGGGGCGGCGGGTTGTTCTTCCTTGCCACAAGCCGTCAGCAGCACGGCAAGTGCAGCGGCGATGACTAACGAATGCTTCATTTTATTTCCTCGAATGGTTGTTGAAATGAGTGATGGGTTTAACACTGTGCCTCGATAGCAAGACACAATTCAAGTCTAGCAGATTCCCGCCCTGTCCGGTAGGCGCAACTCCTTAGCCGGCCGGGGCCGCCTGTGCGTCCGGCGTCTTGTCGCCGGACTTGATCAGCTCGATAACCGGGTCTTGCCACGAACCCTTTACCGTGTATTGCGCGCGCGCGATGCCATGAATGGAATTTTTGAGTATCTTCTCAAACAGATATAGGCCGGCGCCGATTCCGATCCCGACCGGGCCGCCCAAGGCGCCGGCCAACGGCAAGCTGGCGCCGATGTTGGGCACCACCGTCGCCACCTGATCGTAATCCTTGGCGGCAAGGCCGGTGCGCCCGGACACGCTGATCTGCGCCGCGGGGCCATTCATGACCAGATTACTGGTATAGGCGTCGCCGTTATCCAGCGTGAATGTGCCTTCGATGCGATCAAAACTGAATCCCTTGCCGAACAGATCGCGGAAGTCGAGAGTGAGGCGGCGCGGCAAGGCCTGCAAGCTGAGCAGGCCGAACACGCGCCCCGCGCCCGGCTCGATCTCCAGGATACGTCCCTGCTTGGCGTTGAGCGCCAGCGTGCCGCTCAGGCGCGCCAGGGCAAAATCGCCCGGCGCGCCGGGCCACTGCACCGACACCTCCATATGCGCCTTGCCGCCCGCGACGGTTTCGGCGTAACCAAGCTGGGCCAGCGCCTTGCCGAAATCACTGCTATCCACGCTGGCGTTCAGGCGCGACTGTTGCGTGCCGCCCGCCACCATCCAGTCGCCCGTACCCTGTACCTGCATATGCGCTGTACTCAACTGGAGCTTTTCAATGCGCAGGCCGCCCGTCTGTTTAGACGCCTGAAGCGTGAGGCTGCCCAGATCAGCATCACCGTATTTCACGCTTTGACTGGTGATATGCAGCGCCGGCCAGTTACGCGGGTCAAAGTCCGATTTGCGCGCTTCACCTTGTTTGGCGAAATGCAGCCGTTGCAGGTTCATGGTCAAACCCGGCGCGGCGCCTTGCGTCCATTGCACGCGACCCGCGATCTCGGCGCTGTCGAGTTCGGCATCCCACGCCTGCGCCTTGCGCTGCGCGCGCAGGCTGAGATTGGTAAAACGCTGCTCGGCAAGCTCCAGCACGCCGAGCCGCACATCTATGTTGTCCAGCATCTGCCAGGGGCTGTCCGCGCGTGCGCCGCCCTGCGCCTTGGCAAAAACCTCCTGCCACCCGCCGAGGTCAAGCGCGAGCTGCGCAGCCTCGCCGCTGACGCGCAGCCCCTTCGCGGGCAACAGCGCATCAGCGCTCCCTAAACGCAACTCGCCCCGCTTGATAGTCCAGGCCTGTTTGTCTTCGGTCACCTCAAAAATTCCATTCCAGCGCTCGCCGTAGCGTAGCGTAAAACGCCGATCCCGCGCCTTGCCCAATTCCATGACGAAACGCGCCTCAAGCGGCTCCTGCGCCGGCTTGGCAAGCGGCTGCGGCAGGCGCACCGTCACGCCGCGCAGGGAGGAACTCAATATCAGCGTGGCCTGCACCTTTTGCGCCTCGTCCTCCGCAAGGCGCAGCGCAGCGACCCAGTCGGTCTCGCCTTCCATGTCTTTGAACCAGTCCGCCTTTGCATTCGGCGCCAGCGCGTTCAGTTGCTGGATGAGCTGCGCCGGAGTGGCGCGGCTGCGCAATTCGACCAGCATACTGCGCCGTCCTGCGGGGTCATCTCCGGTGCGGATATCCATCCGCCCGGAGCGGCCTCCCAGCTTAACGGCAATGTTTTGTCCGCTGGCGCTGAACACTCTGGCCTCTTCTTTGAAATCAATTGTCCCGCCGAGGCCGCTGAGTTCTATGGACCTGGCCTGCTCCTGCGCGATACGCAGCTCGCCGTCCTGCAACTCCAGCGTACCGTGCACGCGATTCGGCTCAGGCGAGACCGGAATCAGCATATCCAGAGTGAGCAGGCTCTGTCCCGTTGCGCTCATGCCCTCAAGATAAGTACCGAGGCGCTTGTTAAGCGGGCTCTCCCTGAGCAGGCGCAACACGTCTGACGTCGAGCTGCGCACCCTGCCCCGCACCGTGAGTTGTGGTTCGCGCATGAATACGTCCGCTATCAGCGCGCGCGCCTCCACTACCTGCGCATTAAAAATCTTCTCCAGCGTACCGTGCACGCGATTCGGCTCAGGCGAG
>JAMCTV010000121.1 GCA_023381235.1 Gammaproteobacteria bacterium | reverse complement strand
CAGCAGCGCGCAAGACCGGTCACGTAACCTTCGTAGCAGCCGGGATAACCTTGCAGGCTGGCGAGGCGGCTGGGGATGCCCCAGTCTTCCAAGAGCGGCATGGCGGCGATCACGCCTTCGGGCAGGCCGGGGATCAAGATTTTTGAAGGCCGCGCGGTGAACGGAAACGGAACCTCCGAGCCCATGATGACGAACGGGTGATAGCTTTTTTGAGTACGCAGGTTGTCGGCGAGAAACACCATGGGCGGGATGCCTACGCCGCCGCCCAAAAGCAGCGCGCGCGGGCGTTCCGGGTGCGGCGTGTAGGGCGCGCCTATCGGACCCATCACGCTCAGTGTCTCGCCCGCCTTGCGTTGGGCGAGCAACGCCAGGCCGAGGCCGACGGTTTTGTAGAGAAATTCCACCCAGCCGTTTTTGCTGTCCACGCGCATGATGGACAGCGGGCGGCGCATGGGCAGCAGCGCGTCGCAGGTAATGTGTGCGAAACTGCCGGGTTTGGCATGGGCCGCGCACTGCGGCGCGCGCACGCGCAGCACGTATTGATTACCGGGATAGGCCTGCTGGGACAGCACCTCGGCGTCTTCCACGAAAATGGTGCCGCGATGCGGTTTGGATTTATTCAAACTCATATACCACTTCGCCCGCAAGCAGCGTGTGCGTCACGCGACCCTTAAATTCCCAGCCCAGGAAGGGCGTGTTATGGCCGCGGCTGCGCAGGGTTTCTTCGCTCAGTGTCCAGTATTGTTCGGGATCAAAGATGCAGATATCGGCAGGCGCGCCCACGGCTAGCGTGCCGCTTTCGAGACCCAGGATGCGCGCCGGGCCGATGGTCAAGCGCGCGAGCGCGTGATTACAGCCTGCCGTGTCAGGTGTCGCTGGAGGAATACATGGCCTGCGCCGTGGGCGGCTGCGCCGGCTGCGTGGTGGAGACCGTCACCACGCAGGGGCCCGCCATGAAGCGCGTATGCGTGGATGGCCCGGTGTTTGATGCTTTACAAGTAGCAAGTTTAAAGTAGTAAGTAAAGTGGCAAGTAGCAAGACTTCTTGCCACTTTACTTACTACTTTAAACTTGCTACTTATTGCACGCTATTTACGCTTCGCCATCGGGTTGCCGGTATCCGTATCCGTCGCTTGCAGCGACAGGCCCGCTGCGGCCTGAGTGAGTTTTTGCGCGCCGCCTTCTTCGCTGAGCTTGATCATCAGGCGCAAATCATTTTGCGAATCGGCGTTGCGCAGCGACTCTTCGTAACTGATCTCTCCCGTCTTGTACAGGTCAAACAGCGCCTGATCGAAGGTCTTCATGCCCGCCTCGTTGGAACGCGCCATGAGAGACTTCAGTTCATGCACCTCGCCTTTCAAGATCAAGTCCGCCGCCAGCGGCGTGTTGATTAAAATTTCCACCGCGGCGCGCCGCCCCTTGCCGTCCTTGGTGGGAATCAGACGCTGGGAGATCACCGCCTTGAGATTCAGCGACAGATCCATGAGCAATTGCTGACGCCGCTCTTCCGGGAAGAAATTGATAATACGATCCAGGGCCTGGTTGGCGTTGTTAGCGTGCAGGGTGGACAGGCACAGGTGCCCGGTTTCGGCGAACGCGATCGCGTGCTCCATGGTTTCACGCGCGCGGATCTCGCCCACCAGGATCACGTCCGGCGCCTGGCGCAGGGTATTCTTCAGCGCCACCTCGTAACTTTCCGTGTCCACGCCCACCTCACGCTGGGTGATGATGCAACCCTTGTGCTCGTGCACGAATTCGATGGGGTCTTCGATGGTGACGATGTGGCCGTTGCCGTTTTCGTTGCGGTAACCGACCATGGCCGCGAGCGAGGTGGATTTTCCGGAGCCGGTGCCGCCCACGAAGATCACCAGGCCGCGCTTGGTCATGGCGATGTCTTCCAGAGTCGGCGGCAGATGCAACTGCTCGAAGTTGGGTATCTTGGTCTCGATCTTGCGCAGCACCAGGCCGACGCGCTGCTGCTGCACGAACACATTGACGCGGAAACGCCCTATGCCCGCGGGATTGATGGCGAAGTTGCACTCCTGGGTTTTGTCGAACTCGGCGCGCTGCTTGGCGTCCATCAGACTATAGGCGATGGCGCGCGTCTGTTCCGCGTTGAACGGCGCAGGCGTCACCGGCGCGATCTTGCCGTGCACCTTCAGGCTCGCCGGCATACCTGCCGTGATGAACAAGTCCGAAGCGTTCTTGTCCACCATCATTTTCAGCAACGTATTAAAATCCATCGCCTAAACCCCGCTTATCTGAAAGCCTCTTTGTTCGCCGCATAATTGCGCGCCTCGGCCTTGGTCACCAGGTTTCTGGCCACCATGCCCTGCAGGCACTGATCCAGCGTCTGCATCCCCGCCGCCTGACCGGTCTGGATCGCGGAGTACATCTGCGGCACCTTGTTTTCGCGGATCAGGTTACGGATCGCGGGCGTGCCAATCATGATCTCGTGCGCGGCGACGCGCCCGCCGCCCTGTCTTTTCAGCAGCGCCTGGGAAATCACCGCGCGCAGCGACTCGGACAGCATGGAGCGCGTCATTTCCTTTTCCGCCGCGGGGAACACGTCTATGATGCGGTCTATGGTCTTGGCGGCGGAACTGGTGTGCAGCGTGCCGAACACCAGGTGGCCGGTCTCGGCGGCGGTAAGCGCGAGGCGGATGGTTTCCAGATCGCGCATCTCGCCCACTAGGATGATGTCCGGGTCCTCGCGCAGCGCCGAGCGCAGCGCCTCGTTGAAGCCCAGCGTATCGCGGTGCACCTCGCGCTGGTTGATGAGACACTTCTTG
>JAMCTV010000120.1 GCA_023381235.1 Gammaproteobacteria bacterium | reverse complement strand
CGCTCACACCTGAGCGGCCGTTTAACAGGGCAGAGAGCGCTTGGCGGGTAACGCCAAGGCGCTTGGCGGCCTCCTTGACCGTCATACCTTCCGGTAAATATTCCCGTAGTACTTCACCGGGGTGCGCCGGATTAAACATCCCCATACTATCTCCTAGTGGTAATCCAGATAATCTACATGTTCGACATCTTGGCCTTGGAAGCGAAAGATAAGCCTCCAGTTTTTATCCACCCATACCGCCCAAAACAAGGTTTTATCGCCTTTCAGCCGGTGCAGCTTCCACCCCGGCACGTTCATGTCTTCCGGTGCTTCAGCAATGTTTTAAAGTGGTAAGCTGAATGCGTAGCCTAGCCGCATGCTGCGGCTGGATACCTGCCTTCGAGCCGGCCTTAAAAAACCTCTCAAGCCCTTTGTACCGGAATCTTTTGATCACCCGTTCAGTGTAAAGAGGAACGTGACACTTATCAATGACTCGATCAGCAAATAACCTGGATGAGGCAAAGTGGAGTCCGGGAAATTAGCCTGGGTTCCATTTCATTCCACCCGGGCTACGCGCTACACTTCCTACTTGGATAACACAGGAGCGAAACCCATGAGTAAAGGCGTAGAAAGCAAGAAGGAAGCCAAGAAGAAGCCGGTCAAAACGATGAAGGAAAAAAGGGCTGCGAAAAAAGCCAAGAAGCAGGATAAGCGTTTTTGAGTAAGTGTAGGGTTAAAGCGTTTCCGCTTTCTGTTCGCGTGCGAGCAAGGCCTGCACTGCGGCGCGCGGGTTCTTGCCTTCGTGCAGCACGCAGTACACCTGTTCGCTGATGGGCATTTCGATGCCATGCGCTTTCGCCAGGCGCATGACTTCGCGCGCGGTGGGGACGCCTTCGACGATTTGGCCGATGTCACGCAGTGCGTCCGCGAGCGGTGTGCCGCGCGCCAGCGCGAGCCCTAAGCGGCGGTTGCGTGACTGGTCGTCGGTGCAGGTGAGGACGAGGTCACCCAAACCGGCGAGGCCCATGAAGGTTTCGCGTTTGCCGCCGAGCGCGACACCCAGGCGCATCATCTCGGCCAGGCCGCGTGTGATGAGCGCGGCGCGGGTGTTGGCACCGTAACCCAGGCCGTCGGCGATACCGGCGGCGATGGCGAGTACGTTTTTGATCGCGCCGCCCAGCTCCACGCCGATGACGTCGTCCGAGGTGTAGGCGCGAAATGTATCGTTGTGCAGGTGCGCGGCAAGGTCAGCGGCAAACTGCGGGGTGGCGGAGGCGACGGTGAGCGCGGTGGGCGAGCCCGCCGCCACTTCGCGCGCGAAGGTGGGGCCGGAGATCACCGCCGTGGCGCGCGCGCCGAGCAGTTCCTGCGCCACTTCGTGCAGCAGTTTCCCTGATTCCGGCTCCAGCCCTTTGGTGGCCCAGGCGACGCGGCTGTCCGGTTTCAAATACGGCGCGAGGCGCGTTAACGTTTCGCGGAAGGCGTGACTGGGTACGGCAACTAAACAGTCATGCGCAATGCTCAGTACATGCGTTAAATCGGCGCTGACTTGCAGGCTGTTGGGGAAGGCCACGCCTGGTAAAAAACGCTCATTGCTGCGCTCTTTCGCAAGTCGCGTCATGTGCGCTGCGTTGTGGCCCCACAATAAAATGGGTGCATTACTGCGCGCGAGCAGCACCGCGAGCGCCGTGCCCCAGGCGCCCGCGCCGAGCACGCAGAGGGTTGAGGGTGTTGCGCTAGCGGAGTGCTTCATTCTGTAATCCAGTTTGGCAGCGCGGTTTTAAATCCCCCCTCGCTATCGCTCGACCTCCTTTGAAAAGGGGGTGGCCGCAGGCTGGGGGGTTTTGGGCCGTGATGATAAGGAGCAAGGCGAAGTATTAATGCGTGGCCGGCTGCTCGGCGCGCTGCTTCTGCGCGTGGGCGTAGATGGCTTCGAAATTGACCGGCGCGAGCAGCAATTGCGGAAAACCGCCCTTGGTGACCAGGTCGGAAACCGCTTCACGTGCGTACGGGAACAGCACGTTGGGACAAAAACTGCCCAAGGTGCGCGCCAGCTCTTCCTTTTCCAGCCCCTTGATGGTGAACAGCCCGGCCTGCTGCACCTCGACCAGAAAAGCGGTTTTGTCGCCCAGCTTGGCGGTGACGGTCACGCTGAGCACCACCTCGTGCGTGTGATCGCCTTGGTGTGTGGCATGGCTTTGCAGGTGCAGGTTAATCTCCGGCGTCCATTGCTGGGTAAAAATCTGCGGCGAGCCGGGCGTTTCGAAGGACAGGTCCTTGACATACACCTTCTGGATGAAAAATTGCACGTCGTTGCCCGCTTTGGGCTTGGTCGCTGGATCGGGAGGAGCGGCGGTGTCGGTCATATGGATTTCCTTGCGTTAATTCGTCGGTATTTTTTCAGGCGCATTTGAGCAGCGCGTCCAGTTCGCCGCGATGTTCCATGCGCGCCATGTCGTCGAAGCCGCCCACGTGCGTCTCGCCGATGAAGATTTGCGGCACGCTGCGGCGCCGGCTGCGCTGCTCCATCTCCATGCGCCGCCCAGGTTCCTGGTCCACCCGCACCTCGGTGTAACGCACGTGCTTCTTCTCAAGCAGTTGGCGCGCCATCACGCAGTAGGGGCAGGAGCCGGTGCTGTAGATTACAACTTCCTTGGGAATCTGCGTCATGCCTGCGGTTTACCTGGTGCTGAGCGGGAACTTGGCGTCCTTCCAGGCGAGCAGGCCGCCCGCCAGTTTATATACCTGCTGGAAGCCCTGTTTGCGCAGGACTGTGGTGGCGCGCGCGGAGAACTGTCCGTTCTGGCAGCTTACGATAAGCGGTTTGTTTTTGAGCTTTTCCAGTTCCGCCGTGCGTGCTTCGAGGTTCACAAGCGGAAGGGAGACGGCGTTCACGATATGGCCCTGCTTGAAATCCTGCTCCTCGCGCACGTCCAGTACCGCGGCGTCCTCGCGGTTGATGAGGCGCGCGGCCTCCTGCGGCGAGACCTCCTTGAAGCCCAGCATCTTCTGCGCCAGGCCGTCGGACAAGAGCAGGGCCACGATCACCAGCAGCGCCGTGAACAGTATCCAGTGATTGATGATAAATTGAACGATCTGTTCCATCATTTCCCGCCCGTGTTCCGTCCAGCGGCAGACACCCGCTGCAACGAATAAACAAAATAATATATAATACAATGGTTTTGGCTCATGCCGCTACACTCATGCGGCCATGATCTTGAAAACAGGCTTGCGTCACCCAAGCTATATTATTAAAGGCAACCATGTCAGAGAAACCAAATCCGCTACTGCTCGTCGTTCTTGACGGCTGGGGTTACAGTGAAAGCACCCGGGGCAACGCCGTGCACAGCGCGCGCAAGCCGGTGTGGGATTCGCTTTGGAAAAATTATCCGCACACGTTGATTCGCACCTCCGGCACCGATGTAGGCCTGCCCGCCGACCAGATGGGCAACTCCGAAGTGGGGCACCTGAATCTCGGCGCGGGGCGCGTGGTGTATCAGGAGTTCTCGCGCATCAGCCGCGCCATCAAGACCGGCGCGTTTTATGACAATCCCACCCTCACCGGCGCGGTGGACAAGGCGCTGGCGCACGGCAAGGCGGTGCACATCCTGGGCTTGCTCTCGCCCGGCGGCGTGCACAGTCATGAAGACCACATTCTCGCCATGGCCGAACTGGCGGTGAAGCGCGGCGCGAAGAAAGTGTACGCGCACGCCTTTCTCGACGGGCGCGACACCGCGCCGAAGAGCGCACACAGTTCGCTCAAGGCGCTGCAGGATAAATTCGACACACTGGGTTCCGGGCGCATCGCCTCCCTCATCGGCCGTTACTACGCCATGGACCGCGACCATCGCTGGCCGCGCATCCAGCAGGCGTATGACCTTGTCACGCAAGGCAAGGCGGAATTTGAAGCGCCCGATGCGTTGAGCGCGCTCGATCTGGCCTATGCGCGCGGCGAGTCGGACGAATTCGTCAAGGCGACCGCCATTGTGCCGCGGGGAGCAAAGCCGGTGCGGATGGAGGACGGCGACGTGGTGGTGTTCATGAATTTCCGTTCCGACCGCGCGCGCCAGATCACGCGCCCGTTCATCGAACCTGATTTCGACGGCTTTCAGCGCGCAGTGCGGCCGAAACTCGGTGCGTTCGTGAGCCTCACCGAATACAGCGATGATTTCGACATTCCGGTGGCGTTCCCGGCGGAGCGCTTGAACAACGTGTTCGGCGCCTATGTCGCGCAGCGTGGGTTGCATCAACTGCGTATCGCGGAAACCGAGAAATACGCGCACGTCACGTTCTTTTTCAACGGCGGCGAAGAACAGCCGTTTGTGGGCGAAGACCGCATCCTGGTGCCGTCGCCCCTGGTGGCCACCTATGACTTGCAGCCGGAAATGAGCGCGCCGGAGGTGACCGGGCGTCTGGTGCAGGCCATCGAGAGCGGCAAATACGACGTGATTATCTGCAACTTCGCCAATCCCGACATGGTGGGGCACACCGGCAACTTCGACGCCGCGGTCAAGGCCATCGAGGCGATAGACGCCGCGCTGGGCAAAATTCATCAAGCCTTGCAGCGCACCGGCGGCGAGATGCTCATCACCGCCGATCACGGCAACGCCGAGCAGATGATAGGCGAAGGCACCGGCCAGGCGCACACCGCGCACACCACCAATCCGGTGCCGTTTATTTACGTCGGGCGTCCGGCGCTGATCGCCAAGGGTGGCGTGCTGTCCGATGTCGCGCCCACGTTGTTATACCTGATGGGTCTGCCCATCCCCGCCGAGATGACGGGCCGCCCGCTGGTGACGCTGGTTGAGGAAGGCCGCGCTTACGCTGGTTAGCGCATGGTTGTGCGGCGCGAGCCTCGCGGCCGCCGTCGCGCCGAACGGCGCATCAAACAAAGCGAGGCAGGCCGATCTTGACCAATTGCGCTCCCGTATCGAATCCCTGCGCGAGAGCCTGGTGCACTCCGAAGGCGAGCGCAGCGCGGTGCGCAACGAATTGCGCGACATGGAGCAAAAGATCGCGCGCTCCGGCAAACGGCTGCACCAGATCAACCGCGAGCTGCAATCACGCGAGCGCAGGTTAAACGAATTGCTGCGCGAGCAGGCGCGCGAGCAAGAGGAGTTGGGCGCGCAGCGCGGCGCGCTGGCGGCGCAGGTGCGCGCCGCTTACATCATGGGCCGCGAACCATATCTGAAATTGTTGCTCAATCAGCAAGACCCCTCCGCGCTGGGCCGCAGCCTCGCGTACTACGGTTATTTCAATCGTCTGCGCGGCGCGCGCATGAGTGCAGCCAGCGAGCGAGGCGATAGACGCCGCGCTGGGCAAAATTCATCAAGCCTTGCAGCGCACCGGCGGCGAGATGCTCATCACCGCCGATCACGGCAACGCCGAGCAGATGATAGGCGAAGGCACCGGCCAGGCGCAC
>JAMCTV010000119.1 GCA_023381235.1 Gammaproteobacteria bacterium | reverse complement strand
CGGTCAAGGTATCGGCCAGGGGCGCCGCCGCCTTGCTCGGCTGCCGCACGATCATAGTCAGCCGCGAGAGGCGCTCATGCACGGCGAGCACGACTTGTCCGTAACGCGAGAACAGAATCAGATCGGCCTCCCAATGGCCGGGCTGCTTGCGCGTCTCGATATGGGCCGGGCGCGTGGCAATGGAGACGCGTTGCCGGATGTGCTCGACCGGAGACCCGCCTTTACTTCCGCGCCACCCGCGTCTGCTTTTGGCCTGCGGCAGGTAATGGCGCCAGCGGTAATCTTTGGTACGGGCAATCTGGGCGGCAATGAAACGGTAAATGGTTTCATGGCTGACCACCGGCTGTCCGCGTTCGCGCCTGAGCCGACCGGCCACCGCTTGCGGCGAGGCGCCCGCCGCCAATCGGCTCAACACATCAGCCTGCAAAGCAGCATCACGCAACAGTTTACTACCCGTCCAGCGCCGTGCCCGTGCCTGCTGCTGGGCATACGTCGGAGCATAACCTTGTGATGAATCATTGCGTTTCAGCTCCCGAGCAAGGCTTGATGGCGCGCGATCCAGACTTGCCGCGATTTGCCGGATGGTTTCCCCGGCTCGGCGCCGACGGGCAATCTCGCACCGCTCCTCCATCCCCAATTGCGTATACTTTTGTCCCATCGCAACACCTCCTCGACCAGCATAGGGTGTTGCACTTGGTTTGTGAATTCAGGGGACCCACAGTGGTGCCGCCATACGTTTTGGATTCCCGCTTGCGCGGGAATGACAAGCAGAAATATTTGTATGCTGAATCGCTAGTCCTGCGTCGCAAGGTCAATTCCCGTATACGCCGTTTCCGCCATGTAGTTGATCTCTTCCGGCGTAATCACATACGGCGGCATGAAGTAGATCACGTCGCCCAGGGGACGCAGCAGTACGCCATGCTCCAGCGCGTGGCGATAAACAGGCAGGCCGCGTCGCTCTTGCCATGGATAAGGCGTGCGGGCGGCTTTATCCTTAATCATCTCAATGGCGAGTATCATGCCGGTCTGGCGCACCTCGGCGACGTGCGGGTGATCCTGGAACTGCACGGCGGCGTCGCGCATTGCGCGCGCGAGCAGCTGATTGTGTTCCAGCGTCTTGTCTTGCTCGAAAATATCCAGCGTCGCCAGCGCCGCGCGGCAGGCAAGCGGGTTGCCGGTGTAGCTGTGCGAGTGCAGAAAGGCTTTGCGGGTGGTGTAATCGCCGTAGAAGGCCTGATAAATTTCGTCCGTGGTAAGCACGGCGGAGAGCGGCAAATAACCGCCTGTCAGGCCTTTGCCCAAACAAAGAAAGTCCGGCGTCACCGCCGCGTGCTCACACGCAAACATCTTTCCCGTGCGCCCGAAGCCCACGGCAATCTCATCGGCAATGAGATGCACGCCATGGCGGGAACAGGCCTCGCGCAGCAGGGTTAGATAAACCGGATCATACATGCGCATGCCGCCAGCGCACTGCACCAGCGGCTCGACGATGACCGCGCAAGCCTCTCCCGCGTGTTTTTCCAGAGCCTGTTCCATGCAGGTAAACATGCGTCTGGAATAATCGGCCCAGGACTCGCCGCCTTCACGGCAAAAGCAGTCCGGTGAAGGTACGCTGATGACCTCCATCAGCAGCGGCGCGTAGGTCTCCTTGTAGAGCGCAACATTTCCGGCCGCCAGCGCGCCCAAGGTCTCGCCGTGATAGCTGTTGGTGAGCGTGATGAATTTTGTTTTTTGCGATTTTCCCAGGTTGCGCCAATAGTGGTAACTCATCTTGAGGGCGATTTCGACCGCGGCCGAGCCGCTGTCGGCGTAGAAGCAGCGTGCGAGGCCGGCGGGGGCGAGCCGAATCAGGCGTTCGGAAAGCAGGATGGCGGGCTCGTGCGTGAAACCGGCCAGCAGCACATGTTCCAGCTGATCGAGTTGTTCGCGCAGTGCGGCATTGATGCGCGGATTGCAGTGGCCGAACAGATTGACCCACCAGGAACTGATGGCGTCGAGATAACGTTTACCGTCATAGTCTTCCAGCCACACGCCCTGCGCGTGCTTGATGGGGACAGGCGGGAACTGCTCGTGATCCTTCATCTGCGTGCAGGGGTGCCACAGCGCGGCGAGGTCGCGCCGCGCCCATCCGTTGTTTTTCATGGCGTGGATAAGCAAGGGCTGTTCATCAGCATCAGGATAAACCAGGCAGGCTTCAAGAACCGCGCGTCTTCAGCCAGCGCGCCATTTCTTCCTCCGGCATCGGGCGGCCGATGAAGTAACCCTGGGCCTCGTCGCAGCCGAATTCGGTGAGACGTTCCAGCGTTTCCTTGTTTTCCACGCCCTCGGCCACCGCCTTGAGGCCGAGGCTGTGAGCGAGATCAATCGTGGAGCGCACGATCGTCGCCGAGTCGGCATTCGAAATCACGTCGAGCACAAACGACTTGTCAATTTTGACGGCCGTGACCGGCAGCTTCTTCAGGTAGGCAAGTGATGAGTAGCCGGTGCCGAAGTCGTCAATGTGTAGGCGTATACCCAGGTCACTCAGCTCGCTCAGGATGTCGAGCGCGCGCACCGGGTCTTCCATGAGCGCGCTCTCGGTGATCTCGATCTCAAGCATGTCGGCCTCCATGGCGCGGGCGATGAGCAGCGTCTCGACCTTTTTCACCAGCGCCGGGTCGAGCATGTTGCGCACCGACAGATTGACGGCGACCGGCACGCGCCAGCCGATCTCACCCCACGCCCAGGCCTGCTGCACGGCTGCATCCAGCACGCTCAGCGTGAGCGGGTGGATGAGCCCGCTCTTTTCGGCCAGCGGGATGAATTCGTCCGGCGGCACATGCCCCAGTTCAGGATGTTCCCAGCGCGCCAGTGCTTCCGCGCCGCACACCGCGCCGTCGCGCAGTCTCACCTTGGGCTGGAAATGCAGGACGATCTGGCTGTTACC
>JAMCTV010000118.1 GCA_023381235.1 Gammaproteobacteria bacterium | reverse complement strand
GCCGGCGTCGGCTAGGCCGCCGCGCAGCGCCTTTCCGCACCGCAACCGGTGGCGGGCGGCATGGTGACGCTGGTCGCCGCGCTGGGCCTGATCGCCAACCTGATCGTCGCGCGCATCCTCACCCACGGCGCGCAGACGCTCAACACGCGCGCCGCCTTGTTACATGTCATGGGCGATGTGCTCGGCTCCGTTGCCGCGCTCGCCGCGGGCGTAGTGATACTGTTCACCGGCTGGACGCCGATTGATCCCCTGTTGTCGCTGTTGATCTGCGCGCTGATTCTGTATTCGAGCTTTAATTTATTGCGCGAGGCGCTGCACGTACTCATGGAGGGCGTGCCGCCGGGCGTGGACTTGCCGGAGGTCGGGCGCAGCATGGCGGCGTTGCCCGGCGTGCTGTCGGTGCAGGACCTGCACATCTGGACGCTGTCATCCGGCGTGGTGGCGCTGTCGGCGCACGTGCGGTTGCGGGATTTGAAAAACTGGGAGCACGTGCTGCATGAACTGCGCGAACTGCTGCACGAGCGTTACGGGATAGAACACGTGACCCTGCAACCGGAGTGCGTGACGCACGTGCTGCGCCCCACGCCGGGGCGCGGCGGGGAATCCGCGCTTGACTAGCATAAGACCCGCCGCGCGCGCGCCAACCCCCGTGCTCGCGGCCGTGGACCTCGGCTCCAACAGTTTTCACATGATCGTGGCGCGTGTGCACGGCGGCGGACTGCGCACCCTGGACCGGCATCGTGAAATGGTGCAACTGGGCGCTGGCCTGAATAAAAAAAATCAGTTGAGCAAGGACGCCGAACGGCGCGCTTTACAATGCCTGCGGCGTTTCGGCCAGCGCCTGCGCGGTATGCCGCCCGGCGCGGTGCGCGCCGTGGGCACCAATACCCTGCGTCTGGCGCAGAACGCCAGGGAGTTCATGCGCGCCGCGGAGCGCGCGCTGGGACATCCCATCGAGGTGATTGCCGGACACGAGGAGGCGCGCCTCATCTATCTGGGCGTGGCGCACAGTTTGCCGCCCGGCCGCGCGCCGCGCCTGGTGGTGGACATCGGCGGCGGCAGCACCGAGATCATCGTGGGGCGCGGCTTCAAGGTCGCGCAACTGGCCAGCGTGCAGGCCGGTTGCGTGGCCTGCAGTCTGCGCTATTTTCCGGACGGGGTGATCACCGCCAAGCGCTTCGCCCAGGCCGAGCTGGCCTTGCGCCAGGAATTGCAGCCGGTGGCCGGGCGGTTGCGCGCCATGGAGTGGGAGCAGTGCATCGGCGCTTCGGGCACCATCAACGCCATCCAGGAGATTGCGCGCGCCAGCGGCTGGAGTGAGGATGCCGTCACGCCCGCAGCCCTGGCCAGGCTGCGCAAACGCATGATCGCCGCGGGACGCGTGGACAAGCTGGATTTTCCCGGCCTGAAGCGCGCGCGCGCGGCGGTGTTGCCCGGCGGGGTGGCGATACTCGCCGCCTTGTTCCGGGCATTCTCCATCAAGCGCCTGCGCTATGCGCCGGGCGCGCTGCGCGAGGGCTTGCTATATGACATGCTGGGGCGCGTGCGTCACGAAGACGTGCGCGCACGCACCATCGAGGAACTGATCGAGCGCCACGCCATAGACGGCGCTCAGGCGCGCCGCGTGAGCACCAGCGCGCTGCGCCTGCTGCGCCAGGCCGGCGCCGGCTGGGAGTTGCACGCGCAGCCATGGCGCAACCTGTTGCAGTGGGCGGCCAGGCTGCATGAAATCGGATTGAGCGTGAGCTACAGCCAGTACCGCAAGCACGGAGCGTATCTGGTCGAGCACGCCGACCTGCCGGGCTTCTCGCGCCAGGAGCAGCAGTGCCTGGCCGCGCTCATCTTGAACCAGCGCGGCAAACCCGTGCTGGCCGCCTTGCAGGCCTTGCCCGGCGCTATGCGCGGTGAACTGATAAAGCTGTGCGTGCTGCTGCGCTTGGCAGTGCTGTTGTGCCGCAACCGGCGCACCCCGGCCACGGCGCGCGTGACGGTGCAGGGCGCTGCGATCAAGCTCAAATTCCCGCGCGGCTGGCTCAGCAAACATCCCCTGACCCGCGCCGATCTGAACGACGAGGCGCAGCATCTCAAGATGCTGCGCGTGCGCCTGAAATTCAGTTGACGCTGCCCGGCGCGTTTTCGCCCGCGAGTTTTTCCAGCAGCCACTGCTGCGCGGCGCGCGGTTTCTGGTTGCCGGGCTTGATGCGCTTATAACCACCGTCGCTTTGCAGCAGCCATGCCTGCGTATTGTCTTCCAGATAAGGCGCGAGTCCCTGCTCGAAGATGCGCGCACGCAACGCGGGGTCTTCGATCGGGAAGCAGGTTTCCACGCGATGCAGCAGATTACGGCTCATCCAGTCGGCGCTGGCGCAGTAGGTGAGCGGGTCGCCTGCGTTGTGAAAATAATACACCCGGCTGTGTTCCAGGAAACGCCCCATGATGGAGCGCACCTGGATGTTTTCCGATACGCCCTCCACGCCGGGACGCAGGCAACACACCCCGCGCACAATAAGGTCAATCTTCACTCCCGCCTGCGATGCCTCGTACAGTGCCTGGGTGATTTGCGGCTCGGACAGCGCGTTCATCTTGGCGATGATGCGCGCGGGCGAACCCTGTTTGGCGTGCTCCGCCTCGCGCGCGATCAGGCGCAGCAGCGTCTTGTGCAGGGTGAACGGGGACTGGAGCAGTTTTTTGAGCTTGATCTCGCGCCCCAGGCCGGTGAGCTGGTGAAACAGCTTGTGTACGTCCTCGGTGATTTCCTTGTCGCAGGTAAGCAGGCCGTAGTCGCTGTAGGCGCGCGCCGCGCCGGGATGATAGTTGCCGGTGCCGAGATGCACGTAACGTTGCAGGCGCCGGCCCTCGCGCCGCACCACCAGCAGCATCTTGGCGTGCGTCTTGTACCCCACCACGCCGTACAGCACGTGCGCCCCGGCGTCGGTGAGGCGATTGGCGAGGGCGATGTTGGCCGCCTCATCAAAACGCGCGCGCAGCTCCACCACCACCGTCACTTCCTTGCCCGCGCGCGCCGCTTCGATCAATATTTCCACCAGGGGCGAGTCGTCTCCGGTACGGTACAGCGTCTGCTTGATGGCTAGCACCTGCGGGTCATTCGCCGCCTGGCGCAAAAAATCCACCACCGGCGTGAACGATTCGAACGGGTGGTGCAACAGCACGTCGCCGCTTTTTATCGCCTCGAACATGTCGCAATTGAGGCTGAGCGGCTTCGGCAGGCCGGGCGTGAACGGCCGGTATTTCAAATCGGGCCGCTCCACCATCTCATACACGGCGAGCAGGCGGTGCAGGTTGACCGGCCCCGGCATCTGGTACAGGTCATCCGGCGTGAGGCCGAACTGGGTCAGCAGGTATTGGGTCATCTCCGGCGTGCGCGGGCAAGG
>JAMCTV010000117.1 GCA_023381235.1 Gammaproteobacteria bacterium | reverse complement strand
TTATACGGGGTCAGGAGGGCAGGCGGACAGTTTGAATGCCTTGCTCGCCATCGAGGCAGCGGTTCTGGTTGTCCTGTTCGGTTTGTGGGCGGTTAGAAAGCATCGTGCTGAGACCGCCAAACACGTATACAAGCCGGGGGCGGGAACCCGATGCGAGTAAAAGCAAATAATAAATTTCAGGTGATGGTAAAGGCTGAAAGACAGTTGAAGTAAAATATTATATTACACTTGCTATGCTTTGTTTATATTAATATTTTTTATAAATGGCGTCCCCAAGGGGATTCGAACCCCTGTTGCCGCCGTGAAAGGGCAGTGTCCTAGGCCTCTAGACGATGGGGACGGAAAATGGTGTGTCCTACTCTTTTTTGACGGTTGGTGGAGCCAGGCGGGATCGAACCGCCGACCTCTTGCATGCCATGCAAGCGCTCTCCCAGCTGAGCTATGGCCCCCGGTCATATTGAGTGCGCGTAGCGCCTCGGCTCGCTTCCCTCACCCATTCGGGGAGAGGGAATGAGGGAGAGGGCAACTCCCACGCTTCCTGCTGATACCTTCCGCAAAGTGAAAAGTAAAACGCCTATTGTACGGGTTCCGCTAAGATAGCGTCAATCGCGTTGAGTTCTTGAGCGCATCAAGACGCGATTTTTTCAATGTGCGCCAGGGCGCGGGTGATGCGCTGGCTGGTCTTGTGGCGCCCCAGCAGATGCACGGTGACGTCTATGGGCGGGGAGGCGGCCTTCCCAGTGACCGCGACGCGCAGGGGTTGCGCGAGCTTGCCCAGGGTGAGTCCGTGCGCCGCGGCGATATCGGCGATCGTCTGATGGATGGCGGTAGGTTCCCATGCGGCGAGCCCGGCCAGACTCTCGCGCAACGCCGAGAACGGGGCTGCGATCTGCACGGACAGGTGTTTCAGCGCGCTTTCCTCGTAATGGGTGAAGTCCTTGTAGAAAATCGCGCTGGCCTCGGCCATTTCGCGCAGGGTCTTGGCGCGTTCGCGCAGGGCCTTTACCACTTCCGCCAGATCGGGACCCGGCGCGGGGTCTATGCCGAGCCGGCCCACGTGCCAGCTTAAGTGGTGCGCGATGTGGGCGGGATCGGAGGTTTTGATGTAGTGCTGGTTGAGCCACAGCAGTTTTTCGGTGTTGAAGGCGCTTGCAGCGCGGTTTACGTTTTTAATGTCGAACAGCTCGATCATCTCGTCGAGCGAGAAGATTTCCTGATCGCCGTGCGCCCAACCCAGGCGCACCAGGTAATTGAGCAGCGCCTCCGGCAGGAAGCCGTCCTCGCGGTATTGCATCACGCTCACCGCGCCGTGGCGTTTGGACAGGCGCTGGCCGTCGCTGCCCAGTATCATCGGCACGTGCGAGTAGGAGGGCGGCGTGGCGCCGAGCGCCTTGAGAATGTTGATCTGGCGCGGCGTGTTGTTGAGATGGTCATCGCCGCGTATCACGTGCGTGACGCGCATATCCCAGTCATCCACCGCGACGGTGAAATTATAGGTGGGTGAGCCGTCGGAACGGGCGATGATGAGATCATCCAGCTCGCTGTTCTGGAACACCACCGCGCCCTTGATTTCATCGCGCACCACCACTTCGCCGTCGAGCGGGTTTTTGAAGCGCACCACCGGCGCAATATCCGGCGGCGCGGTTTTTAAATCCCGGCAATGATGGTCGTAACGCGGCTTTTCCTTGCGTGCCATCTGATCGGCGCGCAGCGCCTCCAGGCGCTCCCTGGAGCAGTAGCAGTGATAGGCCTTGCCTTCCTTGAGCAGCTTGTCCAGGGCTGCGCGGTAGTGTTCGCTGCGCTGGGTCTGGTAAAACGGGCCTTCGTCGTACTCCAGGCCAAGCCAGGTCATGCCTTCCAGAATCGCATTGACCGACTCCGCCGTGGAGCGGGCGAGGTCGGTATCCTCGATGCGCAGGATGAACGCGCCACCGTGCTTGCGCGCATGCAGCCAGGAGTAAAGCGCGGTGCGCGCGCCGCCGACGTGCAGATAACCGGTCGGGCTGGGGGCGAAACGGGTGCGGATGGTCATGCAGAGATGCTCAAAACAGATATTCTAGCAAAAACACGCCGATTTGACGCTGTTTGCGTCACGCCGTAAAATTCGGGTTCGTTGCAGAAGTTTGTGGTTGTGCCAGGGATGGCAAAGAGTCTGTTTGTAATACAGGGCGATTAGCTCAGCGGGGTGAGCCGCGAAGCGGCGAACGACCGGACAGGGAAGTCCGGGCCGGTGTTTCTTGGAAATTTGCAGTCACGCCAGGGACGGCGAAGAGTCTGTTTGTAATACAGGGCGATTAGCTCAGCGGGAGAGCACTACCTTCACACGGTAGGGTCAGCTGGTTCAATCCCAGCATCGCCCACCATTTTCCCCTGAATAAGGGGTTCCTTGGCGAAGCGGCATTCGAGCTCCGCTGCGCTCGATGTCGCTCTATGGTTGTTGCCGCTGCGGAAGCAGCCGCGCGATATTTTCGAACGGCTGTGGCGGGCTGAAGTAGTAGCCCTGCATCTCATCGCACTTGAGCAACCGCAGTAACTTCTTTTGCTCTTCGGTCTCGACACCTTCCGCGACGACTTTCAGATTCAAGGAGTGCGCCATGGAGATGATCGCGGAAACGATGCTGAGATCGTCCGGGCTGTTCATCATGTTCACGATGAACGTTACGTCAATCTTCAGTGTATTGATGGGCAACTTGGCGATATAGCTGAGCGAGGAGTAGCCGGTGCCGAAGTCGTCCACCGCCACCTCCACCCCCATGTCACGGATGGCCCGGAGTTTCCCTATGTTTGCCTCGACGTCCTGCATGATCAGGCTCTCGGTAATCTCGATCTCCAGCCTGTCGGCTATGCCTTTAGCGCCGTTCACCACGCGCTCCACCATGCCGACAAAATCTTTATGCCGCAGCTGAATCGCCGAGACATTGACCGCAATCCGTGGAACCTGCAGGCCGTCAGCCCGCCACCGCCGGAAGTCCGCCATCGCCTGCTCCAGCGCCCAGCGGCCCACCTCCAGGATCATGCCGGTCTCTTCGAGCAGCGGGATGAACATCAGCGGCGGTATCAGGCCGGTATCGGGATCGTTCCAGCGGATCAGCGCCTCCAGCCCCGCGATCTGGTCATCCTTGAGGCTGACTTTTGGTTGATGGTGCAGCACGAACTGTTCCCGCTCCAGCGCCCGGCGCAGCTTGTTCTCCAGGGTTAGCTTCTCGGCGACCCGGGCATTGAGCTCAGGGGTATAGAATGAATATCTATCCCCGGTGAGCTTGGCTTGCTTCAGCGCCGCTTCAGCATTCCGGAACAGCGTGTCGGCATCCGCGCCGTCGGCGGGAAACATGGCAATACCTGCTCTGGCCGCTATCTGCAATTCATTGCCCGCCACCATAAAGGGCTGGCCCATGGGATTCATGACGTTCCTTTCGAGGAAATGCGCGGCATCCGATTCCTTCCAGATATTGTCCAGCACCATGGCAAAGCAGTCGGCGCCGGTGCGCGCCAGGTGATGCGCGTCCAGTCCCCCGGCGCGCAGCCGCTCCGCCACCAGCTTGAGCAGGGTATCTCCGGCATGCCGCCCGAGCGTCTCGTTAATAGCCCCGAACCGCTCCAGATCAATCACCAGCACCGCTACGATAGCGTTATTCTCCCCCGCAACGTGCAGAAACTGATTCAGGCGATCGTAAAACAGGGCGTGATTGGGCAACCCGGTGAGTTCATCGTAATAGGCCAGGTAATTGAGCCGTTCTTCTTTTTCGATGTGGTCGAGTGCGAACGAGATGTCCCCGGCGATCTCGGTAAGCAACCTCATCTCTTCGATGTCGAAATAATCCGTCTCCGATGCATAGAGCAGGAACAGGCCGGTCACTTTGTCGCCCACCAGCAGCGGGAACACCACCACTGAACGATAACCGCGCCGCAGCGCCTGTTCGCGCCAGCGCGCCATGCGCGGGTCGGTGTCGATATCATTGCAGACCACGGCCGTTTTTCCCCGCAACGCCTGCCCTACCAGCACGCAGCTATCCGGCACATCGTCCCTGGCGGTCAGCCTGATTTTGTCGAGATAACCTTCCTCGAAGCCCGCCTTGGCCACGAGCGTAAGGTCCACGCCATTGGCATCGAGCAGGCCGATCCAGGCCATCCTGAACCGGCCCTGCTCCGCCGCGATGCGGCAGGCTTCGTCAAACAGTTCCTGCCGGTTGTGAGTGCGGACAATGGTCGTGTTAATGCCGCTCAGAACCGCGTACACGCGGTTGAGACGCATGATCCGTTTTTCATTCTCCTTGAGCACGCTGATGTCGCGCGCGATGGTTGACAGATACTCGACCTTTCCGTTACTCCCTTTGTGCGCGATGATGACCTGCGACAGCGGCATCTCCTGCCAGTCCGGTCGCAGGAAGGCGGTTTCCCCGCTCCAGGTTCCGTGCTCGATGGCGTGGGGCATGCCCGTCTCCAGTACCAGCTTGAGCGCCCAATCCGGGTGGCCTGCACCCACGCGCAGTCCGGAAATGTCCTGTCCCGGATCATATCCGAGCATCCGCAGGCCCGCCTGGTTCACATAGAGCACATGGCCATCGATATCCCCGGTGGCCACGAAATCCGGCGTCGCTTCGATAATCGCCACCAGCCTC
>JAMCTV010000116.1 GCA_023381235.1 Gammaproteobacteria bacterium | reverse complement strand
TGCCGCGAGATAATGAAAAAGATTTCACACAAGGAGGAGGCGTTATGCCCATAGGCGAGCTTTGCAGCAGAGAGGTGGTGTTTGTCACGCGGGGCGAATCCATACGCGCCGCCGCGCAACTCATGCGTCAGCATCATGTGGGTGACGTCGTGGTGGTGGAGGAAAAACCCGCGCAGCGCGAACCGGTGGGCATCGTCACGGACCGTGACATCGTGATCGAGGTGATCGCCAAGGATTTGGACCTCGACTCCGTGGCCGTAGGCGACATTATGAGCTTTAATCTGGTCACCGCGCGCGAGACCGACGGCATCTACGAAACCATCCAGTTCATGCGTACCAAGGGCGTGCGCCGGCTGCCGGTGGTGAATAGCAAAGGCGGCCTTGTCGGCATCCTCACGGTGGACGACATCATCGGGCTGTTGTCGGAAGAAATGATGGAGCTCGCCAAGCTGATCTCACGCGAGCAAACTTTGGAAAAAAAGAAGAAGCGCTAGGCGGTTGAATGCGCGGCCAGCGCGTCATACCACCGCCTCACACGCCGCGTGGCGTGAAGCGCGCGCCCGCGGTTCATAACGCCGATGTGGCGGCGGTATTCGAGGAAATCGCCGACCTGCTGGAGATCGAGAACGCCAATCCGTTCCGCGTGCGCGCCTACCGCACCGCCGCGCGCGTGATCGGCGATCTCAACCGCGAAGTAAGCGATCTGCTCGCGCAGGGCGCCGACCTCACCGAGTTGCCGGGCATCGGCGCCGACCTGGCGGGCAAAATTCAGGAGATCGTGAGCAGCGGCGCAAGCGCCATGCTGGTGAAACTGCGCAAACACACCCCGCCCGCGCTCATCGAACTGTTAAAACTCCCCGGCCTCGGCCCCAAAAAGGTCAAGGTGCTTTATCAGGAACTCGACATCCACAGCCTCGATCAACTCGCGCGCGCCGCGCGCGACGGGCGCATACGGAATGTACACGGCTTCGGCGCCAAGACCGAGGCGAAGATACTGGAGGCCATCGCCGCGCAGGCCGGGTCCACCGGGCGCTTCAAGCTCGCCGCCGCCGCGCAGTATGCCGAGCGCCTGGTGGCTTATCTCAAGGCGGCGCCGGGCGTCGGCCGTGTCATCGTGGCGGGGAGCTACCGGCGCTGCAAGGAAACGGTGGGTGATCTCGATATCCTGGTGACGGCAAGCCGCAGCAGCCCGGTGATGGAGCGGTTCGTGAGTTATGACGAGGTCGCCGATATCCTGGCCCAAGGCGAGACGCGCGCCACGATATTGTTGCGTTCCAAATTACAAGTGGACGTGCGCGTGGTGGCGGAGGAATCCTACGGCGCGGCGCTGCATTATTTCACCGGCAGCAAGTCGCACAACATCGCGGTGCGGAAAATGGGCCAGGAGATGGGCCTCAAGATCAACGAATACGGCGTGTTCCGCGGCAGACAGCGCATCGCGGGCGAGACCGAGGAGTCGGTGTATGGCGCGGTGGGCCTGCCCTACATCGAGCCGGAACTGCGTGAGAACCGCGGCGAACTCGAAGCCGCGCGCGGTCGCAGACTGCCGAAGCTGGTTAATCTCTCCGACCTGCGCGGCGACCTGCACGCGCACACCAAGGCCACCGACGGACACAACAGCCTGCGCGAGATGGCCGAGGCCGCCAAGGCGCGCGGCCTTGAATACCTGGCCATCACCGAACACTCGCGCCGCCTTACCGTGGCGCATGGGCTCACGCCACAACGGTTGCTCGCGCAGATGGACGAGATTGACCGTCTGAACGCGGAGTTAAAAGGCATCATCCTGCTCAAGGGCATCGAGGTGGACATCCTTGAAGACGGCGCCCTTGATCTGCCCGATGATCTGCTGGGCAGGCTCGATCTCGTGGTGGCGGCGGTGCACAGCCGCTTTGAGTTGTCGCGCGAAAAACAGACCGCGCGCATTTTAAAGGCCATGGATCACGCGCACTTTTCCATTCTCGCGCACCCCAGCGGGCGTTTGATCGAGCAGCGCGAGCCTTATGACGTGGACATGACGCGCCTCATCCGCCACGCGCGCGAACGCGGCTGCTTCCTGGAGGTCAACGCCCAGCCGGATCGCCTCGATCTGCTCGATATCTACATCCAGATGGCCAAGGAAGAGGGCGTGCTGCTGGCAGTCAACTCGGACGCGCACAGCGCGCACCAGTTCGATTATCTGAGTTTCGGCGTGGGCCAGGCGCGGCGCGGCTGGCTGGAAAAGAATGATGTATTAAACACGCGCCCGCTTAAAGAGCTGCGCGCGTTGCTGGCGCGCACGCTGTAATGGAAGCTCTGAATAAGTCCATCCTGGACTTCTCAGAGCACGAGAAGCAAAAACGTGGTTTTTGCTTCTCTTCATTTTTCAAACACGGAGTGTTTGAAAAATGGCTGTGCGTCCCTGCACCGCACGGAACCTCTGACTTAATCAGAGGTTCCTAATGCCGGAATTGCGCGTCGGCAGTTCCGGCTGGCATTATGCTCATTGGCGCGGCGTCTTTTACCCTGCGGATTTGCGCCCGCAACAGATGCTCGCGTTTTATGCGCGCCATTTCGATACCGTTGAGGTCAATAACACCTTCTACCGCCTGCCCGCGGTGAGCACCGTGCGGGCGTGGCATGAAAAAACGCCGCCGGAGTTTTGCTTCGCGGTCAAGGCCAGCCGTTACATTACGCACATGAAAAAACTGAAACAGCCTCATGCCGGACTTGCGCGCATGGCGCCGGTGTTGAAGGCGCTGAAGGAAAAGCGCGGCCCGGTGCTGTTTCAGCTTCCGCCGCGTTGGAAGAAAAACACCGAACGCCTCGCGCAGTTCCTCGCGGCGTTGCCTGAAGACCTTTCCTGCGCCTTTGAGTTTCGTGACCCTTCCTGGCATCACCCGGAAGTGTATGCCGCGTTGAACGGGCACAACGCCGCGTTTTGCATCTTTGACTTGGCCGGTTTTTGCGCACCGCTGGAGATCAGCGCCGACTTTGCCTATGTGCGCCTGCACGGACCGGACGGCGCTTATGCGGGCTGTTATTCCAAACGGGCGCTGCGCGGCTGGGCGGAGCGCATTCGCGACTGGCCTCATTTAAAACAAGTCTATGTCTATTTCGACAATGACCAGGCGGCCTACGCGGTGCGCAACGCGCTGGAACTGAAAGAACTGCTGGCCTGAGCTTCCGCCCTTGAGAGGAACAGGAGCAGGCCCCACTATGTCTAATATTAAGCTGATTTTTTTGGATGCGCGTCATGTCTGATATTCGCCCGCCCGCCGTCGCGGGCCGCTTCTATCCCGCCGAACCCGCGCGCCTTGCGCGCGAGGTGGATGATTTGCTGAGCGCCGCGGCTGCAACCGATGAGCCTGTGCCCAAGGTGTTATTGGCGCCGCATGCCGGTTACGTATATTCCGGCCCTGTCGCGGCGAGCGCCTATGCGCGCCTTAAGCCCGCCGCTGCTGCCCGCATCAAGCGCGTAGTGCTGTTCGGCCCCGCGCACCGCGTTTTTGTGCGCGGCCTTGCCTTGCCTGAGACCGCGGCCTTCGCCACGCCGTTGGGAGCCGTTGCCGTGGAACAGGAGGCGCTGGAGGTGATGGCCGGTCTTCCGCAGGTGAAGGTGAGCGCAGCGGCGCATGCATGGGAGCATTCACTGGAAGTGCAGTTGCCTTTCCTGCAACGCATTCTGGATGATATCAGCATCGTGCCGCTGGCCGTGGGCGAGTGCTCGGCGGACGAGGTGGCGGAAGTGCTTGAATGTTTATGGGGCGGGCCGGAAACACTCATCATCATCAGCTCCGATTTGTCGCACTACCTGCCGTATTCCGCCGCTCAGCAAACAGATCAAGAAACCGCCGCGCAGATACTGGCGCTGGGGCTCAAGCCGCTGAGCCATGAACAGGCCTGTGGCGCGACTCCGCTCAACGGTTTATTACAGGTCGCGCGCATGCGCGGGCTGCGCGCGCGATTGCTCGACTTGCGCAACTCCGGCGACACCGCCGGGCCGCGCGATCAGGTCGTCGGCTACAGCGCGTTTGCGTTTTATGAGAGTGACGGCCGTGTCCAGTGACCGCGGTCAGGTGTTATTGAGGCTGGCGCGCGCGAGCCTGCACGATGCGCTGGGTGAAACATCCGCCGGTGTATTTACAGAAGATTGGCTGCATGAACCCGGCGCCTGCTTCGTCACGCTCACCCAATATGGAAAACTGCGCGGCTGCATCGGCACGCTGGAGGCGCACCGTCCGCTGATCGAGGACGTGCGCGCCAACGCCAGGGCCGCGGCGTTGGATGATCCGCGTTTTGCGCCGCTGGAGGCCGATGAAATGCCGCTCACGCGCATTGAGGTGTCGCTGCTGTCAAACATGGAGCCGATTGTGTGCGAAGACGAGGCCGATCTCTGCGCGCGGTTGCGGCCGCACCTGGACGGCGTGGTGTTGCGTTGCGGCTCCCGGTGCGGCACGTTTCTGCCGCAGGTGTGGCAACACCTGACTGAGCCAAAAGCTTTTCTGAACGAACTCAAGCACAAGGCCGGGCTACCGGCAGGCTTCTGGAGCGATGAAGTCAAAGTGTACCGTTACAGCGTAACCAAATGGCGTGAAGAAGATTTGAGGTCCGTCGCACGTGCATGATATGAGGATACCTCGGAAGCTTGCGGCACCCGTGCGGGGCAAGGATGCCCCGCCATTTTCAACCGCGCAAGCGGTTGAAAATGGCGCAAAGCGAAAACCACGTTTTTCGCTTTGCGTGGAGGAAAATTGCCAAGAAGGCAATTTTCCGGGATTTCTATGAGCGAAGTAAGTTATCCGGGACGTTACTGGCATAAACTGGAGGATGGCCGCATCCAGTGCGACCTGTGTCCGCGCGACTGTAAATTGCATGAAGGCCAGCGCGGCGCGTGCTTTGTGCGCAAGATGGAAGGCGGCAGGATGATTCTCACCACCTACGGCCGCAGTTCCGGCTTCTGCGTGGACCCCATCGAGAAAAAACCGCTCAGCCATTTCTATCCCGGCACCAGCGTGCTGTCGTTCGGTACCGCGGGCTGCAATCTCGCCTGCAAGTTCTGCCAGAACTGGGACATCTCCAAATCGCGCGAGGTGGATCGTCTGAACGATGAGGCGAGTCCGGAGGACATCGCGCGCGCCGCCGAACAATACGGCTGCAAGAGTGTGGCGTTCACCTATAACGACCCGGTGATCTTCGCCGAATACGCGATGGACGTAGCTGACGCCTGCCACGCGCGCGGCATCCAGGCCGTGGCGGTGACGGCGGGCTACATGCACGATACGGCGCGGCGCGACTTTTACGCCAGGATGGACGCGGCCAACGTGGACTTGAAGGCGTTCACGGATGAGTTTTACTACAAAGTCACCGGCGCGCACCTGGCGCCTGTGCTGGAGACGCTCAAGTATTTAAAGCACGAAGCAAAAACGTGGTTCGAAATCACCACCTTGCTCATCCCCGGCTATAACGACTCCGACGCCGAGCTTGCCAGGATGTGCGAGTGGATCATGCAGCATCTCGGCCCCGATGTGCCGCTGCACTTTTCCGCCTTTCATCCCGATTACAAGATGCTCGACGTGCCGCCCACGCCCGCCGCGACGTTGAAACACGCGCGCCGTATCGCCCTCAACACCGGCCTGCGTTATGTCTACACCGGCAACGTACACGACCGCGAGGGCGACACGACGTTCTGCCACGCCTGCCGCGCGCCGCTCATCGTGCGCGACTGGTACGAGATTCTGGAGTACCGTTTAACGCCGCAGGGCCGTTGTCCGGCGTGCGATACATCACTCGCGGGAAGGTTCGAGACAGAGGCGGGTCACTTCGGCAGACAGCGTATTCCCGTGGTGTTGCATCGCGCGTAAGGTTTATTCAGAAGCCTGCCCCTGACGCCCCAGGGCGCTGACGGCGCTATGCAGGTTCTGGGTGATACGGCTCACCGCGTCAGGGCCCGTGCCGCGCTCAGCCAGCTCCTTGGGGTCGAGCACCTCGCCAAACACCACCGTGATACGCCGCAGGCGCGGCCACTTGCGGCTTACCGGCAATGCTTCAAAGGCTCCGTGGATGTAGACCGGGACCACGGGCGCGGGGAAGCGGTTAAGCAGCATGCCGATGCCCGGGCGGAACGGTTTAAGCTCGCCGCTCGCGGAGCGCTCACCTTCCGGGAACCATACCAGGCTGTGGCCGCGCTTCAATGCCGCCGCGCCGAAGGCGAGGCTGGAGCGCGCGCCTGCTTCGCTTTCCACGGGCAGCACACGGGCGAGCCGCGCAAAGGCGCGCATCAGCGGATTGGTGAACATCACTCCGGTCCAGCCGCCCCAGTTGGTGTGGCGCACGAGCCGCCAAGGCAGCGTCGCTCCCACCACCAGCGGGTCAAGATAGCTCACATGGTTGGGAGTGAGCACGAACTGGCCTTCCGGCAGACGTTCCAGCCCCTCCACCCTGAGCCGGAACAGCAGGCGAAAGGCAAGCCGAATGAAAATAAAAAGAGTGAAGGAAAGAGCCGAGGCGAACGCGCCCAGAGGTTCGAGCCAGCGCTGTTGCTGCGGACTCAACACCCGCTCCGGTTCATCCCAAGGCGCGAGCGCCACCTGCGCCGCGGGCGCTTCCATCACCTCCTTGAGCAGGTCGCGCATCGTCTCGATGCGGGCTATCGCTTCCTCGGTGAGTTCCACGCCGCTGCGGCGTTGAATCTCCAGCGCGAGTTCGATCCATCCCAACGAATCCACACCCAGATCGAGGCGCAGGCCGGTGTCGGGCGTCACATGCCGCTCCGGGTAACGCTCCGCGAGACTATCCCACACTTGGCGCGCGACAGGATTTTCCAGCAACGCCCGGTCCGAGGCAGCCATCTTTTCCACCGCTAAAGGGCCGGCTGCCTCAGCCCGCTTTTCCTGGGCCTTGGCATACTCAAAACAGTGTGGTAACAGATGCCGCTGCAGCTTATCCATGCGCGTGCGCGGCAGCGGATCGCGGGTGACGGCGAAATCGGAGATGCGCTGATAGGAAGGTAGTGTCTTGCCTACTTTGTTTACCGCCTCCCGGATTGCCGGGACGATATCCGTGTAGCCGCGGCGGCGGATCTCGCCCGGCTCCGGCAGGATCAGACCCACCAACCGGTTGTGATAGTCGAGCAAGGCGAATTCGCGGATGAAGGGATGCGCGTTGTAGACCCTTTCCACCTCTTCCGGCTGGATGTTTTCGCCGCCCGCGGTGACGATCAGTTCCTTCACCCGGCCGGTGATGTGCAGATACCCCTTGTCGTCGAACTGTCCCAAGTCGCCGGTGCGAAACCAGCCGTCGCTGGTGAACGCGGCGCGGGTTTGCTCAGGCAGGTTGCGGTAGCCGCGGAACACGTTTGGCCCGCGTGCGAGAATTTCTCCCTGTCCCGGCGGCAGAACGTGCTCCAGATGCTCCACGCGCACCGCGGTATCAATCTTGATCTCCACTCCGGGCACGGGCAGTCCGACGGCATCGAGCCTGGGCGAAGGAGGAAGGTTGAGCGTAAGCAGCGGCGCGGTTTCGGTGAGTCCGTAACCGATGGCGAGCCGCCAGCCCAGTCCTTCGAGGCGCCAGGCGAGTTCCGCATCCAGCGCCGCCCCGCCGCAGGCAAGCACGCGCAGGTGCGGGGCGATCTGCTTATGCAGACTCCCGAACAACCCTCTTCCCGCGTGTATGCCGAACCTCCGGCGCAACCAGACGGAGAGGGAGAGCGTGCTACGGAACAGCGCTGCGGTCAGACGCCCGCGCGCGCGCACCCGCGTGAGGATGCCGTCAAACATGGCGCTGTACAAACGCGGCACGCCGATCATGACGGTGGCATCGCCTTCATGCAAAGCACGCACGATCTGCGGCCCGGTGAACGCCCGCGGGATGATGAGCGGCAGCCCCAGCGCAAGCGGGGTGAGCATGCCCAGCACAAAGGGATAGACGTGATGCAGCGGCAGCGGCAGCGCCACCCGGTCCTGCGCGGTGACCAGTCCGGCGGCAAGGATGGCGTTGATCTGGAACGCGAGTTGGGCGTGTGTGAGCGGCACCCCCTTGGGCATTCCCGTGGTGCCGGAGGTGTAGAACAGCGCTGCTATATCATCCGGCGCGGCTTGCGCTAATTCGCGCGGGGTCGTCGCTCCCGGCGTCTTGTCTCCCGCGACACTAGTAGAACCCTTCGCTATCGCTCTTCCCTGTACGTCGTCGGCGAAAAGCTTGCGCCAACTGCGCGCGTCGCTCTCATCGGCGTCGAGCAGCATGGGGAGAACTCTGCCTGTTGTGTCCGCGCGGGACAGCCGTTCCGCTTTGTCCGCAGTGGTGAACACCAGGCGCGCGCCGCTGTCCGCAAGCACGTGGCTCAGCACGTCCTCGGCGAGCTGCACGTCCAGCGGCAGCACCGCCGCCCCCGCCCGTATCGCCGCCAGGCAGGCCGCGATCCATTCCGGGCGATCGGCGGAAAAAATCGCCACCGCCTCGCCTCGCCCCACCCGTCCGGCCAAACCCCGCGCCAGGCGCAGCACGCAATCCGCCAGTTCAGCGTATGACCTAGTGAGCACACCATCTTCACGCAGGGCGATGAGCGCCGGCTTGGCGTCGCACCCGGCGAGACCGTCAATGACGGAGGTCAGGGTAGTGAGCCGCTTCTCGTTCATGGTTATTCCTGTCGCGGATACAGGCTGCAGGGCCGGCGCAACCTGAGCATGCGCAGCACCCAGTAGGCGGCCAAGGCCGCCACGACGTGTTTCAGGGTGTGTCCGCTCAGCAATCCGCCCACAGCGAATATAGGCCGGTCGCCGAGCTCGGCGGCCAGCGCCGCCCCATACAGCCCAAGTACCACCAACACGTCGCCGCCACGGGTATAGCGGGGCGGGAACAGCAGGATGAGCAGCGGGATGAGCAGCGCTGGATAAAAATGCACCACCCCGTACGCGCGCAAGTCTCCCACCCCCTGCGCCTCTGTCGCGCCCCAATAAAGCACGGCGGCGGCCCCTGCGGCGAGCAGCGCCGGCAGCAGCGCCAGGCCCGCCTCGACACGGATGCGTTCGACGATGACCGCCGCCAGCCAGGACATGAGGGCCACGCTCATCGCCAGGCGGTCCCACACCAGGCGCTCATTGCCGGGCTCCAGATGATACCAGGCCGAGGCGACGCCGGTCAGCGCGACGCCGAGAAAGAACGCCAGGTACGGCCAGCGCTCCCGCCGCTGCACCAATACCGGCGCACGCTCCGTGGCGAGGAGCCGGCGCAGGCCGGCTGCGCCCGCCAGCACGAACAGGCCGTTGGAGGCAACGTTAAAAAAATTGGGAACGCCGAAGAAGGCGCGCCGGTCGGCGAAATCATGATAGGCGGCCCACTGGGGCACGGGCGTCAGGCTGACGGCGAACGCCGCCACGGCCACGGTGAGCAGAACAACTACAGCGATGCGCAGCCTGTCCGCCATCGGCGCCCCGCCCGGTTGCGTTTCGTCTGGCATGAGCGGGACCGTCTCATGGATTATGAAATCGCCACGCCGCTTGCCGCAAGATGATCCCGCACTTCGCGCGCGATCAACAGTTCTTCGTTCACCGGGATAACATAGATATCCGTTGCGGAATTCTGCGCGCCGATACGCCGTTCGACGCCCAGTGCGGATTCATTGGCTGCCTCATCAAGCGCTATCCCGCACCACTCCATACCGGATAAAATCCGCGTGCGGATTTGCGGCGCGTGTTCGCCGATGCCGCCGCCGAACAGAATCGCGTCGGCGCCGCCTAATAACGCCAGGTAGGCGCCGAGATACTTGCGTGCACGCAGGCAAAAGGCGCGCACCGCGGGCGCGGCCCCGCTGTGACCTTGCGCTTCTAGCTTTAGCAACTCGCGCATGTCGCCGCTGATTTCGGACAGCCCCAACAGTCCGGAGCGCGTGTTCAGCCCCTGATCTAATTCATCCATGCTGATGCCTGAGCGCAGCAAGTGCAGCAGCGCGCCCGCGTCCACGTCGCCGGGGCGCGTGGCCATGATGAGTCCTTCCAGCGGCGTGTAACCCATGCTGGTGTCCACCGGCCTGCCGTCATGAAGCGCGCTCATGGAGCAGCCCTGGCCGAGTTGCAGGGTGATGATGCGCCCGGCCTGTTTCCCGCTCAACTCCGCGTAGCGTTCATATAAATAACGGTGCGCGATGCCGTGAAAGCCATAGCGCCGGATGTGAAAGCGCTGCGTCCAGGCGGCGGGCAGCGCATAGTGTTTCGCTGCCTCCGGCAGGTCGTGATAAAACGCGGTATCGAATACCGCATACATGGGCACGCCGCCGCCCAATTTATCACGCGCCGCGCGGATCACCTCCAGCGCCGGGGGGTTGTGCAGCGGTGCAAGCGCGCTCAACGATTCGATCTCGCGCAACACCTGCGGCGTGATGCGCGTCGGCGTCACAAAACGTTCGCCGCCATGCACAATGCGATGTCCCACGGCGTTTAACGATTCGGCCCATGTCTCACCTGCAAGGCGGCTTAACTGCGCAAATGCATTCAGCGTGGCCTGTGCGTAATTGCCGCGGGCCTCGATGGAGCCACGCGCGACCGATTGGAGTTCAACGCTGTTGATTTCAAACAACTGAAACTTGAGCGTGGCGCTGCCGCTGTTGATCACCAGGATGCGCATGACACGCCGGTATCAGCGCAGATAGGCTTCGGTCGCGTAGCGGCGCATCATGCGGTGGCTGTTGAAATAACACGCGTTCTTGCAGATCGCACCCTTCATCATGCCGGTCCA
>JAMCTV010000115.1 GCA_023381235.1 Gammaproteobacteria bacterium | reverse complement strand
CCGGCACGGAGTACGGGCCGGTGCAGCGCACCGATACCCTATGGACGCTGGCGAACCGGCTGCGCCCGGACGACTCGATCACGACCGAGCAAATGATGCTCGCACTGCTCAAGGCCAATCCCGAAGCCTTTCTGCGCAAAAACATCAACGGCCTCAAGTCGAGCTACACGCTGCGCATCCCCGATCTGAAAGAGATCGCCGCGCTCAGCCAGACAGAGGCGCTACGCGAAGTCAAGCAGCAGTATGCGCGCTGGAATGACATCAAATCTGCGCGCGCTGCCGCTGCGGCCGGAACCGTTCCTGCGGCAACAGGCGCGGCGGAAACGGCGCAAGGATCCACTGATACAGGAACCGGCGCGGCAGCGGACGACGAGCATCGTTTGAAACTCGTAGCGGCCGGCGCGGATCAAGGCAGCGCCCGCACGGACAAAGCGCCGGCGGCGGCGGGCGCAGATATCAAGCAGGAACTGGCCGTCGCCACGGAAGCCTTGGAATCGTCAAAGCTCGAAAATGAGGAACTGCGTTCGCGTATCTCGGACCTGGAAAAACAGTTAGAGACGATGCAGCGCATGATTACGCTCAAGGATGAAAACCTTGCCGCGATGCAGTCCAAACTGGGCGTGGAAATACCTCCGGTTCAAACGGTTACAGAAGAGCCAGCCGGCGGGAAGTCCACGACGACGCCTTCCGCCTCTCCAGAACAGGCCGTTGAAGAGTCCGCGCCGGAGCAAACCCCCATAGAGCCCGATGTAGCAGCGCAAGACAACGCGCCTGCGCAACCCGCGACCCCGGCCCTCGGCGGCCTGTTCGATAATCTGCCCCGCGACCCGAAGGCGCTCGGCATGATTGGAGGCACATTGCTGCTGGTGCTGGCGCTCATTTGGGTCGTCCGGCGGCGGCGCGAGATCAGCAGCATCATCACCGCCCAGAGCGGCGCGCATGCAAGTCCCGCCGCCATGCCCTCGACGGAAAGCGCCGCGCAGACTGAAACCGCGCAAGCTGCATCACCCGGCGAGGAAACCGCCGCCGTCTCCGGCACTGGCGACCCCATCGCCGAAGCGGACGTGTATATCGCCTATGAACAATATCCGCAAGCGGAAAATATTTTGAAGCGCGCCATCGCCGGTCAGCCGGAGCGCAACGATCTCAAGCTCAAGCTGCTGGAGCTTTATCATCTCACGCGTAACAGCAGCGCCTTCCTGGTCCACGCCGAAGAACTTTATACGGCGCTGGGCGGCACAGGCGCGGATACCTGGGGTAAAGTGGCGGCCATGGGCAAAGACCTCGCCCCCGGCGACCCGCTGTTTGGCGGGGGTGAGACCTTCAGTACGGGGAGCGTCTCCGCGCCGGAGATTGACGTCACCCTGCCCGCGGCGCCAAAAGCCGACGCCACACTCGACTTCGCCTCCCGTGAACAGGCCGCCGCGCAACCCGCCGGTAATGCGCTGGATTTCACCCTGGACTTTGACACCGGCACTCAATCCACGGATGCGCTGGATGTACAAGGCGTGGCGGAATACAATCTGGCCGACTTTCAGTTGGATGCGTCCGCCAAACCGGACCAGGCCGATGAGATGGAAATTGATCTTGCGAAGCTCGATCTCGGCGGCGAACCCATTCACGCCGATACCGGCCCCGGCCCGGACTTTGACCTGGGCGCCGCCGCTACGCCGCAGGCGGATGCGGGCACAGAACCCGATATCGCACTGGGGTTCGATACCGACGTCACCACCACGGACGAGGTCGCGACCAAGCTCGACCTGGCGCGCGCCTATATTGACATGGGCGATGCCGAAGGCGCACGCAGCATCCTGGATGAGGTGGAGCAGGAGGGCAACGCCACGCAAAAGAAGGAAGCCCAGGAATTGATGCGGCAGATCGCTTAAGGAAGCTCTGAATAAGTCCATCCTGGACTTCTCAGAGCACGGTCGCTCCTGCGCATCCCTGCGACGTGCAGGGATGCACTGTATTATGACGTCATGCATCCCGTCATCCGTCTAACCGCCTTTCTGGCGCTGTGCGCCCTGCTCGCGCGCGCCGCATGGAGTCAAGTGTTCGCCACCGCCGTCCTGCTCGGCCTGCTCTACCATCTGGCCAACGTCCCTTTGCGCACAGGCCTCGCCGCGCTCAAACGCCTGCGTTGGCTGCTGGTCTCCCTGATTCTGCTACATCTCGCCTTCACGCCCGGCGTCCCGCTGTTTCCCGGCCTGTTCAGCATACCCACACAAGAGGGCATTGAAGAGGGCCTGTTGCGCGCCTCGCTGCTGGCGCTGCTGATGCTCGCCGCGCACCTGCTCATACAAAGCACTCCGCGCGAGGCCCTGCTTGCCGCACTGCTCTGGCTCAGCGCCCCGCTCGCCCGGCTGGGTTTTGCGCGCGAGCAGCTGGCGCTGCGCGTCATGCTCACCCTGCACGCCGTCAGCGAGGTGCAAGACCTGGTGCGCGCAGCCGCGCCCGATCAGCACAGTACAAGACTGGCGCGTATTACGCAGCGCGCCTCGCTGCTATGGGAAAATGTTCTGCAACACGCCGAGAGCGCCCCCTGCGTCACGCTGGACATCCCCGCCTGCGGCGCTCCGCCGCTGCGCCAGTGGTTTTATCTGCTCCTGGCGGGCTCGCTGCTTTGGGCGCTGGGAGCGCCATGACCAGAATCGCGCTGGGCCTGGAATATGATGGCGCGGCGTTCTGCGGCTGGCAGATACAGGACGGCGCGCGCAGCGTGCAAGCGTGCGTGGAGCAGGCGCTGAGCCGGGTAGCCGACCATCCCGTGCGCGTCACCTGCGCCGGGCGCACCGATACCGGCGTGCATGCCTTGGGCCAGGTAATCCATTTTGACACCGAAGCCGGGCGCAGCGCACGCGCCTGGGTATTTGGCGCAAACACTTATCTGCCGCTCACGTCCACCGCGTAGGGCCGCACTTGGCGCACCGCCTGAGCCACATTGTCCGGCGTCAGCCCCCCCGCCAGTATCAGCGGTTTATCCAGACCGGCGGGTATGCGCGACCAGTCAAAGGTGCGCCCGGTGCCGCCCGGCGCAGCTTCATCGTGCGTATCCAGAAGCAGCGCGGCACTATCGGCATAGTCGCGCGCGCAGGCGCGTATATCCACCCCTTCGCGCATGCTCACCGCCTTGATATACGGCCGCGCAAAAGCGCGGCATTGCCCAGGTGTTTCAGCACCATGAAACTGCAAGGCGCTGAGCGGCACCGACTGCAGCACGTGTTCGATTTCGGCGTGGCTCGCGTTCACAAACAAGCCCACCACGGTGACAAACGCCGGCAGGCCGCGCACGATCTCCGCTGCCTGCGCGATGCTCACTGCGCGCGGGCTCTGCGCGTAAAACACCAGCCCGATGGCATCCGCGCCCAGTTGCGCAGCGCGCAACGCATCCTCCCGGCGGGTAATACCGCATATTTTAACCCGTGTACGCATAATAAAGCAGAGAAAAGATACAAGATACAAGAGAACAGGGCTGGGAAAAAGCGGAATTTCTCGTCATGAGCCCTCCGGCAACATAACAGAGGGCGGGCGCGGGGGCAAACCAAACCGTTCCGGGTAGTCCACGGCCGTTAGTATGAGACCTTGCGGCGGGGCGGTGATCCCGCCCACGGTGCGGTCGCGGCTGTCCAGCACCTCGCGCGCCCAGAGGGGCTCGCGCTCGCCGCTGCCGATTTCCATCAGCACCCCCGCGATATTGCGCACCATGTGGTGCAAAAAGGCATTGGCGCTGATTTCCAGCACGACGTAGTCGCCGTGCCGAGCGATCTGCAGCCGGTGCACCGTGCGTACCGCGTGTTTCGCCTGGCAGGCGACCGCGCGGTAGGCGGAGAAATCGTGTTCGCCCAGAAGATACTGCGCGCCCTGGTTCATGCGCGCCATATCAAGCGCACGGTAACACCAGCTCACGCGCATATGACCCAGGGCGGGACGCACGGCCCGGTTCAGAATCACGTAGCGATAATGC
>JAMCTV010000114.1 GCA_023381235.1 Gammaproteobacteria bacterium | reverse complement strand
GGCCGCGCTTCGTCAGACGCATCACGATTTGCAGGCGCGGGAGCATCAAGCATTGCACGACCCGCTGACCGGCCTGCCTAACCGCGCCTTGTTGTATAACTGCCTGCAGCAGGCTATCAGCATCGGCCGGCGCGAGGACATACCTTTTGCCCTGCTGCTGATGGACCTCGACCGGTTCAAGGAAGTCAATGATACACTCGGCCATCAAAAGGGCGACCTGCTGTTGCGTCAGATCGGGCCGCGCCTGCGTAACGTGCTGCGCGATTCCGACACGCTGGCGCGTTTGGGCGGCGATGAATTCGCGGCAGTGTTGCCGCACGCCGGCGCGGACGAGGCCGCATTGGTCGCGCAGAAAATACTCAATGCCCTGCGGGAGCCCGTGGTCATTGAAGGGTTGAGCATGGAGATCGGGGCCAGCATCGGCATTGCGCTTTATCCCGAGCACGGTGCGGAAACCGATCTGCTCATGCAGCGCGCCGACGTGGCGATGTACGCAGCCAAACGGGGCGGCGGCTATGCCGTATATGCCGCGTTATACGACCACCACAATGTGCATCGCCTGGCGTTCATCGGAGAGCTGCGCCAGGCCATCGAAGGTGAAGAATTGGCGCTGCACTATCAGCCCAAGATTTCCCTAGCGACGGGCGAGGTGGTGGGCGTGGAGGCCCTGGTGCGCTGGCATCACCCGCAGCACGGCCTGATCGAGCCCGGCCAGTTTATCCCGATTGCCGAACGCACCGGGTTGATCAATCGGCTCACCCTGTGGGTGCTCGACGCTGCCTTGCGTCAGGGACGCGCCTGGCATGAGGCGGGTTTGCCTATCGGCATCGCGGTCAATCTTTCCGTGCAGAGCCTGCAAAACCATCAGCTTCCCGACCAGATCATGCAGTTGCTGCATGCCACCGGCTTCGCGCCGCAGTATCTGGAGTTGGAGATCACCGAGAGCATCATGTCCGATCCGGCGCGCGCCACGGACATGCTCATGCGCCTGAGCGAACTTGGCGTGCGGCTGTCCATTGACGGCTTTGGCACCGGCTATTCCTCGCTCAGCTACCTCAAGAAACCGCCGGTGGACGAGATCAAGATTGGCCAGTCTTTCGTGATCGGCATGGCGGCAAACAAAGGTGATGCCATGATTGTACGCCAGATTATTGACTTGGCGCATGCGTTTGGAATCAAGGTGGTGGGCGAAGGCGTCGAGACGCGCGAAGTTCTGGACCTGCTCGCCGGTTTGAATTGCGATTTCGCGCAGGGCTATTACACAGGCGGTCCGTTGTCCGCGGCGGAACTCACGTACCGTCTGCTGCAGCGGCAAGAAAGCATCAACTAGGTTCTTATCTTATCCCGCCATTCTAAGGCCCTGGCGAGCACGGCCTGCTCATCGAGGGTGGTGAGTTTGCGCTCATGCAGCAGGCGTTGCCCTGCTACCCAGACATCGGTCACCTGATGGCGGCCGGCCGCATACACCAATTGTGACACGGGGTCATACAGCGGCTGGGTTTCGATTGCGCCTAATCGCACCGCGAACATATCCAGCTCATTGTTGCTTGCCGCGCCGTCGGTGCCGATGGCCACGTTTACGCCGGCCTGGATGAGCCTGGCCACCGGACAGAAGCCGCTCGCCAGTTTCAGATTCGACTCCGGGCAGTGCAGCACATGCGCGCCGCTTTGCGCCACTTGTGCGATTTCCTCATCGGTCAGTTGAGTCATGTGCACCGCCATGAGGGAAGGCGACAGCAGGCCTAATTCTTTCAAACGTTGCAGCGGACGCGTGCCGTATTTTTCCAGTCCCTGGCGCACCTCGTCCGCGGTTTCATGCACGTGCATGTGAATTTGCAGGTTCAACTCTTCCGCGTAGGTGACGATTTTTCGCAGCGGCGCATCGGACACGGTATAGGGCGCGTGCGGGGCGAAGCTGACGCTGAGCAGCGGCTCGTCGCGCAGCGCATCGTGCAGCGCGATGCCCTTGTGCAGATACTCGTCCGCGTTGCTTGCCCAGGCGGTGGGAAAGTCCAGCACGATCAAGCCGACGTTGGCGCGCATGCCGCAACGCGCGGCGACGCGCGCGGTTTCATCCGGGAAGTAATACATGTCGTTAAAGCAGGTGACGCCGCCGCGCAGCATTTCCGCGATGGCGAGTTCCGTGCCGTCATGTACGAACTCAGGGCTTGCCCGGGCGGTTTCGGCGGGCCAGATGTGCTGGTTCAGCCACTCCATCAGCGGCAGGTCATCGGCCAGCCCGCGCAGCAGCGACATCGCGGCGTGGGTATGCGCGTTGATGAGTCCCGGAATCAGCGCGTGATCGGGAAGATGCAGGGTTTCTGCTGCCCGGTAGCGCGTCTCCGCCTCGGCGCCGGGCAGCAGCGCAACGATGCGCCCCTGATGCACCGCCACGCAGTGCTGTTCCAGCACGCCCGCGGGTTCCACCGGAATGATCCAGCGCGCGTGTAGCAGCAAATCTATTTTGTCCATGAGGGCCTGGAGATTTGTTGATTTGCTGCTTAGTTTACAGGATCACGGGATAAAAAAAGCCCCGCAAGAGCGGGGCTGGGGGTAAGCTTGCAATGATTTCCGTCAGCGTGTTTCGCGCTGCACCTTGGCCTCGACGTTGACGCGGCGGTTTGGCGCCAGGCAATCTATCAATGCCTGGTTATGACGGTTTTCCCTGCCCTTGATGTGGCTGCATTCCATCACCGGCTCCGACTCGCCCTTGGCGGCGGTTTCAATGCGCTGCGAGCCCACGCCCTTGCTCACCATGTAGGCCTTCACGGCGTCCGCGCGGCGCTGTGACAGTCTCATGTTGTATGCGTCAGTGCCGATGCGGTCGGTATGGCCAGTGACCAGCAGCACGTCTACCTGGGTGTACTCCTGCATCTTGCCCACGAACTCATCCAGCTTGGCCTTTCCTTCCGGCCTCAAAATGGCCTTGTCGAAATCGAAGTAAGCATCGGTCTGCAGTACTGCGCGGATGGCGGGGGCTTGCGGGCCTTTTGGAGGCGCGGCCGGAGCGGGCGCTTCCGCCGGCTGCTCCACGGCATCGCCACATTCGGCCAGGAAGTGTACGGAATCGCCCCAGGAGCCGGTGCGGATGCATTTCCCGGAGCCGTCCCTGACCAAGGTGCCGCTCGCATCCACTACGTAGGCGTGGTTGTCAAAGATCCCTCCCGCATAAGCGGTGTTAAAGCCAAGGAGCGGGCTGACGGCTATGATACTTCCCAGCATGAGGCGCTTGATGGTTTTGGTCATTGTTGTGGCTCCTTAAACTAGTCGTGATTGGGGAATTAATTTTTCGTTCTAAACCGTGTTACCCTTTGCTGATCCCAAAGAACTTTGGTTCATCTTAGTA
>JAMCTV010000113.1:499-4674 GCA_023381235.1 Gammaproteobacteria bacterium | reverse complement strand
AGACGTGATAAAATGTGCACTACTTGAAATTTACAGGCGCGTAGCTCAGTGGTAGAGCACTACCTTGACATGGTAGTGGTCGGTGGTTCGATCCCACTCGCGCCTACCACTTAAACAGATACAAGATGCAAGATACAAGAGAAAAGTAAAAACACCATGCTCAGTTTTATGGATTCTTGTATCTTGTATCTTTTCTCTTGTATCTGATATGCCTGTAATCACCCTCCCCGACGGCAGCCGCCGCGAGTATCCGCAGCCCGTCGCCATCAAGGACATCGCCGCCTCCATAGGCGCGGGGCTGGCCAAGGCGGCGCTCGCGGCCAGGGTGGACGGCGCTCTGGTGGATACCTCGTACACGCTCGACCACGATGCGAGTGTCGCCATCGTCACCGACAAAAGCCCGGAAGCGCTCGATGTGATCCGCCACTCCAGCGCGCATCTGCTGGCGCAGGCGGTGAAGGAGCTGTTCCCCCAGGCGCAGGTCACCATCGGCCCGGTGATTGAGGACGGCTTTTACTACGACTTCGCTTTCGAGCGCCATTTCACGCCGGAGGATTTGGCTGCGATCGAGGCGCGCATGAAGCAACTGGCGGACAAAGACTTCCCCGTGGCGCGCAGCGTCATGCCGCGCGAGCAGGCGATCACATTTTTCCGCGCCATGGGCGAGGAGTACAAGGCGCGCATCATCGAGGACATCCCCGCCGGCGAGGAACTCTCGTTGTACAAGCAAGGCGATTTCATAGACCTGTGCCGCGGACCGCACGTGCCCAGCACCGGCAAGCTCAAGGCGTTCAAGCTCACCAAGGTCGCGGGCGCGTATTGGCGCGGCGATCAGAAAAACGAGATGCTGCAACGCATCTACGGCACCGCCTGGCTCAACGAAAAAGACCTCAAGAGCTATCTGCACCGTCTGGAGGAAGCGGAGAAACGCGACCATCGCAAGCTGGCGCGGCAACTTGATCTGTTCCACTTCCAGGAAGAAGCGCCGGGCATGGTGTTCTGGCACGAGCACGGCTGGCGCATCTATCAGGAAGTCACACAGTACATGGCGGCGCTGTGGCGCGAGCACGGCTACCAGGAGATACGCACCCCGCAGGTCGTGGACCGCTCGCTGTGGGAAAAGTCCGGCCACTGGGACAAGTTCAAGGAACACATGTTCATCACCGAGTCGGAGAAACGGCTGTACGCGGTGAAGCCGATGAACTGTCCGTGCCACATCCAGGTTTATAACCAAGGGCTGAAAAGCTACCGCGACCTGCCGCTGCGCCTGGCCGAGTTCGGCTCCTGCCACCGCAACGAACAATCCGGCGCGCTGCATGGCCTGATGCGTCTGCGCAATTTCGTGCAGGACGACGCGCACATCTTCTGCACCGAGGCGCAGATGCAAGAGGAGGTATCAAACTTCATAGACCTGCTGCATCAGGTCTATGCCGACTTCGGCTTCAAGGACATCATCTACAAGCTCTCCACCCGTCCGCAGGAGCGGATCGGCGCCGACGAGCTGTGGGACAAGGCCGAGCACGCGCTGGAGCAGGCGCTCAACGCCAAACAGTTGCCCTGGGATTTGCAGCCGGGCGAAGGCGCCTTTTACGGCCCCAAGATCGAATTCTCCCTCAAGGACAGCATCGGCCGCATCTGGCAGTGCGGGACTATTCAAATAGACTTCGCCATGCCCGGCCGCCTGGGCGCCCACTATATCGCCGAGAACGGCTCCAAACAGGTGCCCGTCATGCTGCACCGCGCCATCCTGGGTTCGCTGGAGCGCTTTATCGGCATCCTCATCGAGGAATACGCCGGGGCCTTCCCGCTCTGGCTCGCGCCGGTACAGGCGGTGGTGATGAATATTACCGACAATCAGGCCGATTACGCCCGGTCATGCGCGGAAATGCTGAAAAAACAAGGACTCAGGGTAAAATTAGACTTGCGAAATGAGAAGATAGGCTTTAAAATTAGAGAATATACATTGCAACGGGTTCCCTATCTTCTGGTCGTGGGCGACCGCGAGGTGGAAAACCATACCGTGGCCGTGCGCACGCGACAAGGCGACGACCTGGGGCCGATGACGCTGGAGGCCTTTGTGACTCGAAGCCGTACCGAGATCGCGCGCCGCGGCCATATTGCATTGAAAGCTTAACGAGGAGGAAGTACCTATCGCTTCAGAAAGAGACACCCGGCTCAATGATGAAATCACAGCCCCGGAGGTGCGCCTGATCGGGGCCGAAGGTGAGCAGATCGGAGTGGTGCCTGTTGGAGAGGCCAAGAAGCTGGCTGAAGAAGCCGAGTTAGACTTGGTGGAGATCGTACCCAACGCCAAGCCGCCGGTATGCCGCATCATGAATTACGGCAAGTTCCTGTTTGAGGAAAACAAGAAACGCCATCAGGCCAGGAAAAAGCAGAAGCAGATACAGGTCAAGGAAGTCAAGTTCCGCCCCGGCACCGAGGAAGCCGATTATCAGGTCAAGCTGCGCAACCTGGTTCGTTTTCTGAGTGAGGGAGACAAGGCCAAGGTCACCCTCCGCTATCGCGGGCGTGAGCTGGCGCATCAGCAGTTGGGCGTCAATTTGCTGAAGCGCATTGAAAACGATCTGGCGGAAGTCGGTACGGTGGAGCAATTCCCGAAGATGGAAGGCAGACAGATGGTGATGGTGATCGCACCCAAAGCCACGCGCCGCAGCGCGGCAACCTGACCGCACAAGACAGTGTTTTACAAAGTTCAAAAGAGAATGAGATAAGCTATGCCAAAACTGAAAACCAACAGCGGCGCGGCCAAGCGCTTCAAGCGTACGGCATCGGGCGGTTTCAAGCACCGCCAGTCGCATCACAGGCACATCCTCACCAAGAAGAACGCCAAGCGCAAACGCCTGCTTGGCGGCACCATCATGGTGGATGACTCCGACGTCGCGGGTTTGCGCCGTTTGTTGCCCTATAGTTAAGAGGTCGCCATGCCAAGAGTTAAACGCGGCGTCACCGCCGGTGCGCGCCACAAAAAAGTCCTCGCCCAGGCCAAGGGCTATTACGGCGCACGCAAGAACATCTATCGCGTCGCCAAGCAGGCCGTTATCAAGGCCGGTCAGTATGCCTACATCGGACGCAAGCAGCGCAAACGCCAGTTCCGCGCCCTGTGGATCGTGCGCATCAACGCCGCCGCGCGCGAGCACGGGCTGTCCTACAGCCGCCTGATGAACGGCTTGCACAAGGCCATGATCAGCATTGATCGCAAGGTGCTGGCCGATATCGCGGTAAATGACAAGGCGGGCTTTGCCGCGCTGGCGCAAAAGGCGAAGGGCCAGACCCCCTGAGCTGAAGTGTGTTTGGCGTCGCCGGCTGAATACGCACAGCCATCCAATAACGGGGAAGGCCGCAAGGACCTTCGCCTAAATCCGTGACAAATTCCATCCCTGGAATTTGTCACATCGCCGGGCCAAAAGCGCGGTTTTGGCCCGACTCCAAAAGCCAAACACATGTGTGTTTGGCTTTTGCGTAGTACGTCCCTGTATCACAAAGCACCTATGAGCTAACCATGCAAGAGCTTGCCGACATCGTCACCGCAGCCCGCCAGGAAATCTTGCAGGCGCGCGACCGCGCGGCGCTGGATAAGGTGCGCGTGCGTTATCTCGGCAAGAAGGGCTCGCTCACCGAATACCTGAAGCAGTTGGGCGCGCTGCCGGCGGAAATGCGGCGCGAGATGGGCCAGGCCGTCAACCAGGCGAAAGACACCGTCGAGCAGGCGCTCAAGGTGCGGCGCGGCGCGCTTGATCTCATGGAACTGGAGACCGCCCTCAGCGACGAGGCGCTCGATGTCACCCTGCCCGGCCGCGGCCAGCACAACGGCGGCGCGCATCCCGTCAGCCGCACCCTGCGCCGCATCGAGCACATCTTCACCCAGCTTGGCTTTGAAACCGCCGAAGGGCCGGAAGTGGAAGACGATTACCACAACTTCGAGGCGCTCAACATCCCCGCCGGGCATCCGGCGCGCGACATGCACGATACTTTCTACTTCAACAAAAACACCCTGCTGCGCACGCACACCTCCCCGGTGCAGATACGCGTCATGCAGAATCGCCCGCCGCCGCTGCGCGTGATCGCAGCGGGGCGCGTGTATCGCTGCGACTCCGACCTCACCCACACCCCCATGTTCCATCAGGTGGAAGGCCTGATGGTGGACGAGCGCGTAA
>JAMCTV010000113.1:0-489 GCA_023381235.1 Gammaproteobacteria bacterium | reverse complement strand
TTCACCGAACCTTCCGCGGAAGTGGACATCAGTTGCGTGATGTGCGCGGGCCGGGGCTGCCGCGTGTGCAAGGAAACCGGCTGGCTGGAGGTGATGGGCTGCGGCATGATTCACCCCAACGTGTTCGCGCACGTGGGCGTAGACAGTGAGCGCTACACCGGCCTCGCCTTCGGTATGGGCGTGGAGCGCCTCGCCATGTTGCGTTATGGGGTGAATGATTTGCGCTTGTTCTTCGAAAACGATCTGCGTTTTCTGAGGCAGTTCCAATGAAAATCAGTAGCAAGTGGCAAGTAGCAAGAAAAACATCACTACCGGCTTTCCTTACTTGCTACTTGTAACTTGACACTGTATTTATGAAATTCAGCGAACAATGGCTGCGTGAGTGGGTGAATCCCGCGCTGTCGCGCGCGGAGCTGGCGCAGCAGTTGACGCTGGCCGGTCTGGAGGTGGACGCCATCCACCCCGCTGCCGCGGCATTTTCCGGCGTGG
>JAMCTV010000112.1 GCA_023381235.1 Gammaproteobacteria bacterium | reverse complement strand
CGTGATGCTCGCCGCGGGCGACACCTTCCGCGCCGCCGCAGTGGAACAATTGCAGAGCTGGGGCGCGCGCAACAACGTGCCCGTGGTCGCGCAGCCGCAGGGCGCGGACTCCGCCTCGGTGATCTACGACGCGCTGCAAGCGGCCAAGGCGCGCGGTGTGGACGTGTTGATCGCCGACACCTCCGGGCGCTTGCATACGCAAGGCAATCTCATGGAGGAATTGAAAAAGATCAAGCGCGTGCTGGGCAAGGGTGATCCTGCCGTGCCGCACGAAGTGATGTTGATCGTGGACGGCACGCAGGGACAAAATTCCCTCACGCAAGCCATGCAGTTTCATCAGGCGCTCGGCCTCACCGGCATCACCATCACCAAGCTCGACGGCACCGCCAAGGGCGGCATGGTATTCGCCATCGCCAAAAAGCTGGGCGCGCCGCTGCGTTACATCGGCATCGGCGAAGGCGTGGATGATTTGCGTGAATTCAACGCGGCGCAATTCGTGGAGGCGCTGTTTGGCAAGTAAAATATGATTCACTTCGACCACGCCGGTAAACGTTACCCCGGAGGATTTGAGGCGTTAAACGGCCTCTCGTTCGAAATCGCCCAGGGTGAGATGGCGTTTCTCACCGGCCATTCCGGCGCGGGCAAGAGCACGGTGTTGAAACTCATCGCGCTCATCGAGCGCGCCAGTTCGGGTCAGGTGATCGTCAACGGACTGAACCTCGCTGCGCTGCGCGAGCGGCGTATTCCTCATCTGCGCCGCTCCATCGGCATGGTGTTTCAGAATCACCGCCTGCTCTACGACCGCACAGTGTTCGACAACGTGGCGCTGCCGCTCATCATCAGCGGACACGGACACGGCGAGATCGGGCGTCGCGTGCGTGCCGCGCTGGACAAGGTGGGACTGCTCAATAAAGAGCGCGCCTATCCGATCACGCTCTCCGGCGGCGAGCAGCAGCGCGTCGGCATCGCGCGCGCCGTGGTGCACAAGCCGCCCATCCTGCTCGCCGATGAGCCGACCGGCAATCTCGACCCTGACCTGTCGCGCGAGGTAATGGAACTGTTCCGCCGGTTCAATCAATTCGGCGTGACGGTGTTGATCGCAAGCCACGACCTCGATCTCATCACGCGCCTGCCGTATCGCATTCTCAGCCTGAAGGCCGGACGCCTGACCGGCGAACGCGCGGCCTTGACCGCATGAAACGGCATCGCACACCCGCACCACCGGAGGCCCCGCGCCGCGGCGCAGAACGGCGCGCGGGCGTGAACCGCTTCAGCGCCTGGCTACGCAACCACCTGCGCGTATTTTTTAATACCTTGGGCCAGTTATACCGCGCGCCCCTGCACGCCTTGCTCACGGTGGCGGTGATCGGCATCGCGCTCGCCCTGCCGGCCGCGCTTTATGTATTGCTGCAAAACACTCAGCGCCTGGCCGATCATTGGGAAGGGACGGCGCAGATTTCTCTTTTTCTTAAACCCTCCGTCAGCGACGACGAGGCTGAAAAACTCGCCGCGCGGGTACGCGGCCTGGCCGGCATTAAACAGGCGCGCGTGCTGTCACGCGCGCAAGCCCTCGAGGAATTTCGCGCGCTCTCCGGCCTGGACCAGGCGCTCGCCGCCTTGGGCGAAAATCCTCTGCCCGCGTTGCTCATCGTTACGCCCGCCTCGGAAGAACCGGCCGACGCCGAAGCCGTGCTGGAAACCCTTGCCGCCCTGCCTGAAGTCGAGACGGCCGAACTGGACCTCGGTTGGCTGAAGCGCCTGCGCGCGTTGCTTGATCTGATGCGACGCGCGGTGTGGCTGCTCGGCGCACTGCTGTGCAGTGCGGTGCTGCTCATCATGGGCAACACCCTGCGCCTCGCGATTCAGAACCGGCACGAGGAAATCGAACTCATGCGCCTGATCGGCGCCACCGACACCTTCCTGCGCCGCCCGTTTTTGTACTTCGGCCTCATGTATGGGCTGCTCGGCGCACTGTTTGCATTGATACTGCTGGGGCTTACCCTGGGGCTGCTCGCCGCCCCGGCCAAGACGCTGGCGGCGCTTTATAATAGCTCCTTTGAAATCAATGGATTAGGATTGAACGCCAGCCTCGGTCTACTCGCTCTTGGCGCTCTGCTGGGGCTGGCGGGCGCATGGCTGGCGGTGAGTCGGCAACTCAAGCAAATCCAGCCCGGATAAACTCTAAGTTGTTGAACTTTTAACCGGTTTAGCACTCTCACTCCATGAGTGCTAAAATAACTTTTGTGAGGAAAGGGGGGTTACCATGACTGCATCTTTATCCTTGGCGGTACCGGCCGGCAGCCTGCATCAATACATTCAGGCCGCGCACAGCGTTCCCATGCTGAGCGCGGAAGATGAGCGCGCGCTGGCTGTTCGGCTGCGCGAACAAAACGATCTCGACGCCGCCATGAAGCTGGTGCTGGCGCACCTGCGCTTCGTGATCCACGTCGCACGCGGCTACAGCGGCTATGGCCTGAGCCAGGAAGACTTGATCCAGGAAGGCAACATCGGCCTGATGAAGGCGGTGAAGCGCTTTGATCCCGGCATGGGCGTGCGCCTGGTGTCGTTCGCGGTGCACTGGATCCGCGCCGAGATGCACGAGTTTATTTTACGCAACTGGCGCATCGTCAAGGTGGCCACCACCAAGGCGCAGCGCAAGCTGTTCTTCAATCTGCGCAGCGCCGCCAAGCGCCAAGGCTGGTTCAGCAACGATGAAATCCAGCATATCGCCAGAGATTTGGGCGTGCGCGCCGAAGACGTGCGCGAGATGGAATCGCGCCTGAACGGTCACGACTACGCCTTCGACGCGCATGACGATGATGCCGACGACGGCGCATTCGCGCCCGCGGCCTATCTGCCCGACCTGCGTTACGACCCGGCCTCCGCGCTGGAGCAGAGCGACGCGGAGGAAGATAACGTCGCGCGCCTGCAACAGGGTCTCGCCGGACTGGATGCGCGCAGCCGCGACATCATGCAGCGCCGCTGGCTGAGCGACGGCAAGACGACGCTGCAAGAGCTGGCCGATCACGACCACATCTCGGTGGAGCGCGTGCGTCAACTGGAAAGCGCGGCGATGAAAAAGCTCAAGTCCTCGTTAGCCGCTTAAGGCAGTAAGGCAGCCATCAACTTTGCTCATAAACCTTAAGAAAGGCGTCCCTCGGAATGCCTGCCTGGGTGCATATGGAGCGAAGCGTGGAAGCTTTTAATCGCTGATGGTTTGGCATGGTTAAAGGTGTTTTGGAGCCATCAGAGTTCAAACGTTCCATCGAGATATGTTCTCTTTCTCTAACCACCCTGAAACCTAGAATCTCCAGGGCCTTGATTACTCTTTGCTTGGGAGGGTCAACCGGAAACTTAGGCATCCCGCCTTATACCCCTGCTTCCGCAACAAATGCCTCAATAATGGACGGGTCAACATCCAAGGCTTCCTTGCCGAATGTTTCAAGGTGGAAACGAATTGCGGACTTCACGTCGGCCAAGGCATCCTCATAGGTGTCTCCCTCTCCGACCACAACCCCCTTTAGCCCCAATGGGTAAGCCACATAACCGTCTGAATGCTTTTCTACAATAATTTTATATTGCTTCATAATGTAATTCTCCAACCCCTTAAATAAGCATACCACACCCCCTTGTATTCTCAACTGGCTGGATTACCGAGGACGGCCTTCGCATCCAGCGCAGCGGCGATTTGATTCACATCGCGCTGCGGCAGATACGGCACACTGCCCAGGCACGGCGCAGTGATGCGCTCGCGCAAGGCCTCAATCGCGCGTGCCAGTTCGGAAAACTCCGGCTGCACGGCGTTCGCCACCCAGCCCGCAAGCGGCACACCGTGTTGCACGATACTTTGCACGGTGAGCAGCGCGTGATTTAAACATCCCAGCCGCACACCCACCACCAGCACCACCGGCAATCCGAGCAGGCGCGCCATGTCGGCCATGGTTTCGCGCTCATTGAGCGGAACCAGCCAGCCGCCCGCGCCTTCGACGATGACCCACTCCGCGCGCCCGGCAAGCGCATCGAACTGCTTTTTGATGCGCGGCAGTTCGATGCGTATCCCCGCATCGCGCGCGGCGAGGTGCGGCGCGATAGGCGCGGCGAAAAAATACGGA
>JAMCTV010000111.1:25685-26281 GCA_023381235.1 Gammaproteobacteria bacterium | reverse complement strand
CATGTCGTTTAGGAGGGCCACGAAGAACGTCCAGATGCTGGGGGTCGTGGCCAAGGGGCTCAAGGGGCTCGGGCGGAAGGCTAGGCGGCCGGCGGCTTGGGGGCGAGCAGGCCCTCGATCTGCTTCTCGACGGGGTCGATGTGCGGGGCTAGGTGCGGGGCCAGCGCCTTCGCCCGGCGCAGCTCCTCGATGGCGCGCGCGTAGCCGCGCTCGCGCTCATCGGGGGTGATCTGCCGGCGCATCCCGCGCGCGCGAGAGTCCATCATGCGCGAGCGCCCGCAGTAGTAGAGAAGGCCCCCGCTCTCGAGGCCTTTGGCGCCGGCCGCGGCGCAGTCGCTTAAGACGTCGGCGTGGCGGTTCGCCAGCGCCGCTTCGGTGGCGGCGGTCTCGTAGAACATCAGCGCGTACTGATGATGGTCGAAGAGCAGCGGCCGGGCGGCGGCGAGGTCGGCCGCGGCCGTCCGAGGGAGGGCGGGGTCGGCCAGCGAAAGCTGGGCGCGCTGGATGTAGGCCGTCAGCGCATCGGGGTCGGCTTGGAGGGCGCGCGTGAAGGCCGTGTACGCATCGGCGCGGCGTCCCCCGTCGCGCGCCGACAC
>JAMCTV010000111.1:0-25673 GCA_023381235.1 Gammaproteobacteria bacterium | reverse complement strand
AGGAAGGGGCCGACGGGGCGGCGAGAACCTCGCGGCGGACGAAGTCGAGGACGGCCGGGTTCAGGCGCAGGGCCGCGAAGTCGGCGGCCGACATCAGAGGTTCCATGGCGGCGAACGCTGCCGACTCGGCGAGCGCTTCCGCCTGGTTGTGCGCCGCGTAGGCCGAGCCCAGGCCCAGGCCGACGGCCAGCGGCGTGCGGTCCGCGGGCGAGAGCGCCGGCGCCTGGGCGTGGTAGGAGCACAGCTTGCCTTCGACGGCGGCCCGCCAACCGGGCTTCGAGGAGATGTTCGCCTCGATGTCGGCGACGTGGGCGAGCTCATGGACGACGTTGAAGCGCGTCGAGAACTGGAGGGGACGCGTGCGCGGGCCGTCGACCAGCCCCGAATCCGCGAAGGTCATCGTCGTGTGGAGGGTCAGGATCAGCTTCGTCCCCATGGACGCCGTCCGGTAGAGCGTCAGGGGGCCGGCGGCGGCCGCGCGCTGCCAGAGCCCGGGATGGGTCTGGACGACCCAAGCCAGGTGGCCGAGCACGAGCTGCTTCTCGGCCGCGGTCCAGGCCTTGGGGGCGATGCCGCGGGCGTAAGGCGAGGGGTTGGGCCCGTCCGAGAAGCGCACCAGGTCCTGCCACGACGACTGCGTCCCGGCCACGGCGCCGGGCCCGACTCCGGGCGCGTCCGCGGCGGCGACGCGCACGCCCTGCAGGCTCAGGGCCTGGAGCGGCGGCAGGGGCGCCGACCCGAGGGCCGAGGCCGTGGAGGCGGCGAGGAGGAGGGCGAGGAGGGTTCTCATGGGGGTCATCGGGTAAAGATGCGGGCGCGGAAGTCGAACTTCGGGTCGTGGTTGGACAGCCGCGCGGTGCCCCAGTCCACGAACTCGGCCTGCACCAGAATGGTGGGGATCGTCCGAAGGATCGTGACGGGGATTAAGAGCTTGTCCTTCGGAGACGGAAGGCAGGGATGAGGCCCTGCTCGCAGCATACAGCCGTTCAGTATCGCGTTCATTGCTTCTCCAAGGCCAGATAACGGGATGTGATTCCGTATCGGTGGATGATTCATCAAGAGATGCTTTAATAAACGACCCAAGCTCCTCGTTTTTTATAACCGGCAGATTGACGGTCGAACGAAGACGAACCATTCTATAAAAATTTCGGTATGGAGCGCAACAGAGCTTCTTTCAGGTCATTAAGACACGTTTATAACCCGCTCTTCTTCCAGTCGGCCAGAAACTGCTCCAGGCCGAGGGCGGTGAGGGGGTGCTGGTACATCTGCTCCAGCACCTTGAATGGCAGGGTGGCGACGTGGGCGCCGATGCGCGCGGCTTCAATCACGTGCGTCACGTGCCGAACGGAAGCAACCAGCACCTGCGTCCTCCATTCGTAATTGCGGTAAATGTCCACGATTTCCTTGATGAGCCCCATGCCGTGCTCGCCGACGTCATCCATCCTGCCTACAAAGGGTGACACAAACGTCGCGCCCGCCTTGGCGGCGAGGATGGCTTGCGCGGCGGAGAAGCACAGCGTGGCGTTGACCATCACGCCCTCCCTGCTCAACACGCCGCAGGCGCGGAGCCCGTCGGGCGTGAGCGGCAGCTTGACGGTCACGTTGGGCGCAATCTTAGCAAGCTCCCGCCCCTGCTTCAGCATCCCCTCGCAATCCATCGCAATTACTTCCGCACTGACCGGACCCTTCACCATTTCGCAGATCATCGCAATCTGTTTGTGGAAGCTGATGCCCGTTTCCTTGGCCAGCAACGAAGGATTGGTGGTGACGCCATCGGCCATGCCCAGTTCCACGGCCTTGCGTATATCTTCAAGATGTCCCGTGTCTATAAAAAATTTCATCACCGCCTCCCGCATCGAGACATTACACGGTCAAGCTTCGTACCGGATGCCAATTAATGTTAAAATTTCGTGTTCGTTACCGCCACGGAGAGCACATGCCATATAACAAGATCGTCGTGCCCAAGGACGGCCAGCCCATCTGCATCAAGCAGGACAACTCGCTCAATGTCCCCGACCGGCCCATCATCCCCTTCATCGAAGGCGACGGCATAGGCGTAGATATTACGCCGGTGATGCGGCGCGTGGTAGATGCGGCGCTCGCCAAGGCCTATGGCGGCAAAAAGACGATTGCCTGGATGGAAGTTTACGCCGGTGAAAAGGCGCTCACCACATATGGCAATGACACCTGGCTGCCGGATGAGACCCTGGAGGCGGTGCGTAGTTACGTAGTTTCGATCAAGGGTCCGCTCACCACGCCGGTCGGCGGCGGCATGCGCTCGCTCAATGTGACGCTGCGTCAGGAACTGGATTTATACGTGTGCCTGCGCCCGGTGCGCTATTTCACCGGCACGCCCAGCCCGCTCAAAAATCCGGAAAAGACCGACATGGTCATCTTCCGCGAAAACTCCGAGGATATTTACGCCGGTATCGAGTGGGCGGCGGGTACGCCGGAAGTAAAAAAGGTGATTGATTTCCTGCAACGCGAGATGGGCGTAAAAAAGATACGTTTCCCGGAAAGCTCCAGCATCGGCATCAAGCCCGTGTCGCGCGAGGGCACCGAACGCCTGGTGCGCAAGGCGATACGCTACGCCATAGACAATAACCGCGACTCCATCACTTTGGTGCACAAGGGCAACATCATGAAATTCACCGAGGGCGGATTCAGGAACTGGGGCTATGAATTGGCCGGGCGCGAATTTGGCGCGGTGGAAATCGCCAAAGGCCCGTGGCGCCGCATGAACAATCCAGAAACCGGCAAGGAAATCATCATCAAGGATGTGATTGCCGACGCCTTCCTGCAGGAGATTTTATTGAAGCCGGAGGAATTCAGCGTCATCGCCACGCTGAATCTCAACGGCGATTACATCTCCGACGCGCTCGCCGCACAGGTGGGCGGCATCGGCATGGCGCCGGGCGCAAACCTGTCCGACACCGTGGCCATATTCGAGGCCACGCACGGCACCGCGCCGAAATACGCCGGCAAAAACGAGCTCAACCCCGCCTCGATTATTCTGTCCGCGGAAATGATGCTGCGCCACCTGGGCTGGTTCGAAGCCGCCGATTTAATCATCAAAGGCATTTGCGGCGCGATATCCGCCAAGACCGTAACCGGCGATCTCGCGCGCCTCATGCCAAGCGCGAAGACAGTAAGCACGACCGGGTTTGGCGAAGCGGTGATCGAAAATATGTGATCCTCGCCGTACAGTTCAAGACAGGCGGCGCACACGTACTTTTGTGGGCGTTATCACGGTAATGTGGTTTTCAAATGGAAGCACTGCTATATCTTCCATAACCTTTGAAAAAAGCTGCGTGATCTGTAAGGCGGTATAACTTTCGGGCACTCGAATGAGAACAAGACCGGCTGGCTTGATCTCACTGCCAGACAACGGGAAATCCAAATCCCTGGTTACTAAAATACGCTGCTCCGCACCCGCATGCAGCCATATCTTTTTATCGGTCGCGCCACGCAGCGTGCTCGTGGCGACGTCGAAGACATCATGAGACGCTCTTAGAGATTGAACCAGACTAAACGGCAGATTTTCATCAATGAGGAAGCGCATGCACTTTTTCTTCGGCCAGCACCTCTGCGGCATAGGCCAAGGCGGCTTGCACATCTTCCAGACGCAAGCGGTACTCCTTGCAGACTTCGGTGACTGACATCCCGCCAGCCAAAGCCCCTACAACGACTTGCACCGGGACGCGGGTTCCCTTAATGACGGGCTTGCCCCCCATAACATCGGGGTCAATCATAATATGCTTCTTGTCAATCATAGTTTCAGTATAATCCCATGCCATAGTTGGTTCAACCCTCCTTGAATCTGGGGCGCCCAATGACGATCTCACATCGCAATTACCTTCTCATTCTCGCCGCTCTTTTCTTCATCGAATGGTCGCTGCTCGCCATCTCACCCTTTGACCGCAAGGATTGGGCGCTGGAGAATGCGCTGGTAGTAGTAGCTGTTTTGATTTTGGCGCTTAGTTATCGGCGTTTCCTGCTCTCCCGCGTGTCCTATACGCTGATCTTTCTGTTCCTGTCGCTGCATGCCGTCGGCGCTCACTATACCTATGCTCAAGTACCTTATGATACCTGGCTAGGCGATCTCACCGGCGGCACGTTGAGTGATACAATGGGGTGGGAACGCAATCATTTCGACCGCCTGGTGCATTTTTCTTACGGCCTGCTGCTTGCCTATCCCATCCGCGAGGTGTTTCTGCGCATCGCCAACGTGCGCGGCTTCTGGGGTTATTTCCTGCCGCTCGACCTCACCATGTCCACTTCCATGATCTTCGAACTGTTCGAATGGGGCGCGGCGGAGTTTTTCGGCGGCGATCTGGGAATCGCCTATCTCGGCACCCAGGGCGACGTATGGGACGCGCACAAAGACATGGCGCTGGCGAGTCTGGGGGCGCTCACCGCCATCGGCTTCACCGGACTCCTGAACAGCTATTTGCAGCGCGACTTTGCCCGGGAATGGGCCGACAGTCTGAGAATCAAGAATCCGAAGCCGCTCGGCGAGGACGAACTCACCCGCTTGTGGCGCGAAAGATAGCCCGTTACGCGCTCAGCAGCGCGCCGATTTTGGCCGCGCAGATAAAGTCGTTTTCCGACAGGCCCTTGATGGCGTGCGTAGTGTAGCGCACGCGGCATTTGTTATAATTCACTTCCAGTTCGGGATGGTGGTCCTCCTGGTGTGCGATCCATGCCAACGCATTTACAAAGGCCATGGTTTGGTAATAGTTTTTGAACTGGAAGGTGCGGCTGATTTCAGTGGCGGTTTCATTCAGCGACCAGCCGGTGATTTGATTAAGCAGGTCGCGCGCCTGCGTAGTGTTGAGCGGTTGGGTTCCGCCTTCGCAGACTTTGCAGTGTTTATTCAGTAAATCGCTCGTCATGGTTTCTACCCTCTCCCCTCCCTCTCCCTGCAAGGGGGATGGAGAAATTACTTGAATTTGTAAAACGTCTCGTTGAGCCAGACGGTCACGTCCTCGACCTGCTCATCCGACCATTTCAGGCGAGCGTTCGTTTCGCAGAAGCGCACGCGCTTTTTCAAGGCGTCCAGCGAATGGATGATGCTGTTGGGCCGCGTGTGCACCGAGGTATCGTGGCAGCGCGTGCAGTTGGCTTGATAGAGCGCCTCGCCGCGTTTTGCGCCTGTGCTGAGCAACGTCGAAGCATCGGCGGCCCGGGCCAGGCTGCCGCACAGCATCAACGCGGCGCCTATCATGATTAAGCTCACTGACTGCTTCATAACCAATCTCCGTAATTCATACCGTAACCTTGGACAATAGATGGCTCACCCTGACCGGCGCGGGCGGGTGCGAATCATGGAACGCGGAATACACCGGATCAGGAGTAAGCGTGTTCGCGTTTTCCTTATACAACTTGACCAGCGCCTCGGCCAGGGCGCGCGCGTCGCTCTGCTCGGCGGCGAAGTCGTCCGCTTCGAACTCATCCTTGCGTGACAGCCAGGCGAACACCGGTTGCAGGAACAGGCTGAACACGGGCACCACCAGCAGGAACAATACCAGCGCGATGTAAAGGGACGGCTGTTGCACGCCCAAGCCGGTGTAAAACCAGTGTTGATTTATCAGCCAGCCGAGCAGCGCCAGGCCCAGCAGACTGAAGGCCAGGCCCTGTGCCATACGCTTTTGCACGTGCCTGCGCTTGAAGTGACCCAGCTCATGCGCCAGCACCGCCTCGATCTCTGCGGGTTGCAGGTGGGTCATCAGGGTGTCGAAAAACACGATGCGTTTGTTGGCGCCCAAGCCGGTGAAATAGGCGTTGCCGTGCCCGCTGCGGCGCGAGCCGTCCATGACGAAGATACCATTGCTGGTAAAGCCGCATTTTTGCAAAAGCGTCTGGATGCGCAGGCGCAACGCCTCATCTGACAAGGGGCTGAATTTGTTGAATAGCGGCGCGATGAAGGCGGGATAGGCCCACATCATGAGCAGGCCAAAAGCCGACCACACCAGCCAGACATAAAGCCACCATAACTCGCCCGACGTTTGCATCAACCACAGCACCAGCGCGCTGAGCGGAATACCCAGGGCGAGCAGCAGCAGTGTTTGTTTGAGCAGATCGGTGACAAACAGGCGCGGCGTGGTGCGGTTGAAGCCGAAGCGCTGTTCGATGACAAAGGTACGATACAGGGAGAACGGCAAGTCCAGCAGCGCCATGACGGCCACGGTGCTGATGATAAAGGCCACGCCGGTTGTCAGGGGTTCCCAGGCGAGCGAGCGCCACATCTGGTCCAGCCAATTGAGCCCGCCGCCCAGCGTCCACAGGCTGAGCCACAACACCCCCGTGGTCAGTTCGATCTCCCCCAGGCGCAGCTTGGCCGCAGTGTAGTCTGCAGCCTTGTGGTGGGTTTCCAGGGGAACCTGCGTGCGGAAGGCTACCGGCACTTCGGCGCGGTGCGCCTGCACGTGGGCCTGCTGACGGCGCATGAGCCAGAGCTGCAACACCAGTCCGGCCATCAACGCCGTGATGAAAATCCAGGAAAAGTTGTTCATAGGCACACCAGAGTCCGACTCCTCCAGCATAGCCTCTGGTACAATGCCTCGCAAGTAGCCAGATATAATTTCGCACCGCGCGGCATGAACCCGCGCGGGCGGCCAAAGGGGAGAGCTAGCGCCTCTCTCCTTTGGGAACCCCATTGCTAAGGAGCCCCATGGCGCAAAATCCCAATAATTTGATCTGGATAGACCTGGAAATGACCGGGCTGAACACCGACACCGACCGGATCATCGAAATCGCCACCGCCGTGACCGACAATGACTTGAACATCATCGAGGAAGGGCCGGTGTTCGCCATTCATCAAAGCGAGGAGATACTCGCCGGCATGGATGACTGGAATACGCAGCAGCATAACCAGTCCGGGCTGGTGGAGCGCGTGCGCGCCAGCCGGGTCAATGAAATCGAGGCCGAGCAAAGGACCCTGGAATTCCTGCAAAGGCACGTTCCGCGCAACAAATCGCCCATGTGCGGCAACAGCATCTGTCAGGACCGGCGCTTTTTATACCGCGCCATGCCGGATTTGGAAAAATATTTCCACTACCGTAATCTGGACGTGAGCACGGTAAAGGAACTGGTAAAACGATGGGCGCCTGCGCTCGCCGACGGCTTCGTGAAAACTCCCGCGCACCTCGCGCTGGAAGACGTGCGCGATTCGATACGCGAACTTAAATATTACCGCGACCTGTTCTTCAAGCTGCCCGGAGCGCCGCAATAAATTTATTTTCATCATTGATGTGAGCCGGTAAATGGATCAGCCCCTGCGTGTCATGTTTGGCGGCGACGTCATGCTGGGACGCATCGTGGCGCAGTACATCGGGACGCACGGCGCGGACTATCCTCTCGGCGGGATCGCCCCGCTCATGCGCGCGGCGGACGTGACCGTGGTCAATCTGGAATGCGCCATCACCTCATCCACGCAACCATGGCACGGCGCGCCCAAGGCCTTTTATTTCGGCGCCCCGCCCGGAGCCGCCCAGTCCCTTGAAAATGCAGGCGTGGACCTGGTGAGCCTGGCCAATAACCACACCCTGGATTTCAACACTGAGGGTCTGCATGACACACTGCGCCATCTGGACGCGCATGGCATTGCCCACGCCGGGGCCGGAGCAAATAAACACGCGGCGCAAGCGCCGGCCTGTGTTGAGCGCGGAGGCGTCAAGTTCGGCATGGCGGCCTATTGTGACCATCAGGAGGACTTCGCCGCCGGAGACAATCAGCCGGGCATCGCCTATCTGGATTTGATGGATGAGCAACGGACGCTGGCGGAGATAGGTAAAGGTTGCGCCATGCTGCGCGATAACGGCGTGCACTGGCCCATTCTGTCGCTGCACTGGGGATCGAACTGGGCGGAGCGCCCTTCGAGGTATTTCATAAAACTGGCCCGCGCTGCGATAGACATGGGCTATGGTATTATCTTCGGCCATAGCGCCCATCTATTTCATGGCATCGAGATTTACCGCGGCCGTCCGATCATTTACGCCGCGGGTGATCTGGTGGACGATTATTATGTTGATCCCGGCTTTCGCAACGACCATCAATCACTCTTCGAATTGGCGCTCACGCGCTCTTCGCTGCAAGGCATCGCCCTTTACCCGGTCTTCATCGGCCAGTGCCGTACCGAACGCGCCGCGGGAGAGCAGTTTGAATACATCGCCCGGCGCATGATGCGCCTGTGCGCGGAACTCGGCACGGAGGTGCAGCGCGCGGAGCACAAACTTTGGATCCATTGCGCCGGATAAATCCGGCCGGCGCCTGACGGCAAGCGTCACCCGGCAAGGTGGTGTTTGCCGACAGTCACCAGTTTCGCTTGCGGCCCTTTCTCGCCCTGTTCTTCGATAAACAATACCTCGGTGCCGATCTTGAGATGATCGAACGGCGGGTGCACCACGCTGTTGCGGTGAAAATAAATCTGCTCGCCGTCCAGCGTTTCGATAAAACCATAATCCTCCTCCGGAAAGAGTTTGACAACGCGCGCGTGATGGGGTGTCTCATGGGTCTTCACATCGCCGCGCTGCTCGCGCGCATAATCCTCCAGCTGGCGGCCGGCGGCATTAAACGCATCGCGCAGCGCCACGTACACATCCTCATCCGGCTGGCGATTCACCGCGATCTCGCCGCCCGGCATGGTGATATCAATGCGCACATTGTAAAGCTTGCCTTGATGATGATGCTTCTGGGGCATGTCCACCACTACCCGGCAGCCCATGATGCGGTCATAAAATGACTCCAGTTTTTGCACCTTTTGCCGGATACGCGCTTCCACGGCCGGCGAAGGGGGCATGTCACGAAAGGTAATTTGCAGCGGAATCTGCATGACGTCACTCCTTGTTTTTGACGCCTTCACTCTAGGGCAAAAAGACGTCGCCAATCTTTGATCTAGCGCAAGGTTTACATTTGCCTATTTTTTAAAATCCACTATGCATGAAATTGACGGCTCTTATGGAGAAGGCGGGGGGCAATTGGTGCGCACGGCGGTGGCGCTCTCCGCCATGACCGGCAAAGCAATTGCGCTGCGTAATATCCGCGCGCGGCGTCCCAAGCCCGGGCTCGCCGCCCAGCACCTCACTGCGGTGCGCGCGGTAGCGGCCTTGTGCCGCGCGGAAATCACCGGCCTGGAATTAGGCGCGCGGGAATTCACCTTCCGCCCCGGCGGGCTGCATGGGGGGCATTTCGACTTCAACGTGGGTACGGCGGGAAGCGTGATCCTGGTTTTACAGGCGGTGTTGCCGGCCGCTTTTGCCTGCGGCGCGCCGGTACACCTGCGTCTCACCGGCGGCACCGACGTCAAGGCCGCTCCGCCCCTGGATTATTTCCGTTATGTGCTGCTGCCGCTGCTGGCGAGGATGGGATTGTCCGTGGACGTCAAAGTGCTGCGCCGCGGCTACTATCCGCGCGGCGGCGGAGAAATCGAGGTGTCACTGCCGCCGGTGAAACAACTGCTCCCGCTCGGTTTGGACACACTGGGGGCCGTGCGTGAGATCGAAGGCATTATTCATACCGCCAATCTGCCCGGACATATCGCCGAGCGCATGCGGCAATCGGCGCAGCATAAGCTCCAGAGTTTTGAAAATACGCACATTGACTGCCAACGGCTGGGCCGTAACGAGGCCATAGGACAGGGCGGCGCCATCGTCCTCTGGACGCGCACGCTTCACACACTGCTGGGCGCGGCCTCCACCGCTGAGCGCGGCGTGCCCGCTGAGCGTATCGGGGGTGAAGCCGCTCAGGCCCTGAGCGACGAAATCAGCGCCGGCGCGACGGTGGATATTCACGCCTCCGATCAACTGCTGATCTATCTGGCCCTGGCGCAGGGGGCGTCGCGCCTGTTGCTGCGCAGCTTCACCTCGCACGCGCAAACCACGCTGTGGCTGCTGCGGCAATTTCTGCCGCTGCGCTTCCAAGCCATCCAAACGGGGGGGCTTACATACCTGGACATCATTCCGCGCTAGCCATGCCCTATTTGCCATCCATACATGGCTCCACTACAATGCCTATGGTGGTTCCATTGCGCCATGCCATAACCGGTTTACCGAAAACCTGGCTGTTCAGGACAAGATTATTCCACGCACTTCTGTGCGAAGTCTTGAAAATAAATGAGGATAACCATGAAGAAAACCAAAGCAACGGTGCTTAGTATTCCCAGTGTGACGCATGGCATTCCGGCTTACGAGCTTACCCGCCAACGCTCGCCCGCCACTGCGCTGGAACGCTGGCTGGCGCGTAAATTATTGGCGCTGGCCGGTAACCCGCCCTTGCGTTTGGTGCTGTGGGATGGCGAGGAAATAACCACATCCACCGCACCGGCCCTTGCCAGCATGAGCATCCGCCACCGCGCGGCGCTTTATAAGCTGTTCATCAATCCCAATCTCCATTTTGGCGACCTCTACACGGCAGGCAGCGTCGAGGTGGAAGGGAATTTCATCGAGTTCCTGGAATCCGTCTACCGCGCATCAGCCTCAAAATTCCCCCTGCTCAGGAAAATCCAGGCGCACTTGTTCAATCGCCCGCGTTCCAATACGCTGTCCGGTTCGTCCACCAACATTCATCACCATTACGACCTGAGCAATGAGTTTTATGAGCTGTGGCTGGATAAGGAGATGCAGTACACCTGCGCCTACTTTCCCTCTCTCGCCGCAACGCTGGAGCAGGCCCAGTTCGCCAAGATGGATCATGTATGCCGCAAGCTGCGTCTCCGGCCCGGCGAGCGCGTGGTCGAGGCCGGCTGCGGCTGGGGTGGGCTGGCGCGCCACATGGCGCGCCACTACGGAGTGACGGTGCATTCCTACAACATTTCCAAGGAGCAACTCCGTTACGCGCGCGAGCGCGCCAAGGCCGAGGGCCTGAGCGGCGTCGAATATATCGAGGACGATTACCGCAACATCTCCGGCAAATACGACGCCTTCGTGTCGGTGGGCATGCTGGAGCATGTCGGTTTGGATCATTATCATGAACTGGGGGATGTTATTCACCGCGCGCTTACCGAACACGGGCGCGGCCTGATTCACTCTATCGGACGCAACCACCCGGAATTGATGAACGCCTGGATTGAAAAACGCATCTTCCCCGGCGCCTATCCCCCCACGCTTGGTGAAATGATGGATATTTTCGAGCCGCACGACCTTTCCGTCCTCGACGTGGAAAACCTGCGCCTGCATTACGCCAAGACGCTGGAACATTGGCTGATGCGCTTCGAGCAAAACGCCGGAACGGTGGAAAACATGTTTGACGAAAATTTCGTGCGCGCATGGCGGCTTTATCTGGCCGGCTCGCTGGCCTCCTTCAGTACCGGCTGCCTGCAACTTTTCCAGGTGGTCTTTACGCGCGGCGCCAACAATCAAATCCCCTGGACGCGCGCGCATCTCTACGAGCCCGGCACATCCGCCAGACACGATCGGGCCGCATAACCGGCTGAAAAATCATACAACACCATGGAACATTGTGATGCACTCATTGTAGGCGGCGGGCCGGGCGGTTCCACCGCGGCGTGGAAGCTCAAACGAGCGGGCCTCGACGTAGTGGTGCTGGATAAGAAAACCTTCCCGCGCGACAAGGTGTGCGCGGGCTGGATCACTCCCAAGGTGGTGGATGCGCTGGAGCTTGATCTGGATGATTATCGCGCGGGCCGCGTGCTGCAACCCTTCACCGGCTTTCGCACAGCCTGCCTGGGACAGAACGGGATTGAAACCGCCTACGGCGAGCCGGTGAGCTATGGCATACGCCGTTGTGAATTCGATCACTATTTGTTACAGCGCTCAGGCGCGCGGCTCAATCTCGGCACAGCCTTGCAATCACTGCGCCGTGAAAACAGTGAATGGGTTATCAACGAATCGCTGCGCGCGCCTCTGCTGATCGGCGCGGGCGGGCACTTCTGTCCGGTGGCGCGCCATCTGGGCGCCAGGCTGGGCGGCGCTGAATCGGTGGTGGCCGCGCAGGAGATCGAGTTCGCCATGAATGAGCATCAGCTGCAAGAGTGCCGCGTGGCGGAACAAACGCCGGAACTGTTTTTCTGCGCCGACCTGAAGGGCTACGGTTGGGCGGTACGCAAGGGAAATTATCTCAATATCGGCCTGGGGCGCGAGGACAACCACAAGCTTTCCGCGCACGTGGAGGCATTCTGCGCGTTCCTTAAACGGCAGGGCAGGATTCCGCAGGATGTCCCGGACCATTTCAACGGTCACGCCTACCTGCTGTACGCCCACACGCCCAGAAAAATCATTGCGGACGGCGCGCTGCTCATCGGCGACGCCGCCGGGCTTGCCTACCCGCAGAGCGGCGAAGGCATACTGCCCGCGATAGAGTCCGCCATGCTGGCTGCGGACGTCATCCTCGCCGCGCACGGCGACTACCGGCGCGGCAAGCTGACGCCTTACGAGGAAAAGCTCGCGGCGCGTTTTGGCGAGCGCAAGACTCAAGCCATGCCCGGCGTCGTCATTGAAAAACTAAAACAGGCGATTGGGCGCAGGCTCCTGGCGACACGGTGGTTCTCGCGCCACGTGGTGCTGGACCGCTGGTTCCTGCATGCCGGCCTGCCTCCTTTGCAGTCCGGCCAGAGTTGACAAAGTCTCTCAGGCGGTGGCAAGCAGCGCCGCTTCCTGTTGCAGGCTGCCTTTATTGTTTCCCGCGCGCAGCAGGGTCCAATAATCGAAAAGATTCACCGGCATCCGTTCGATAACCTCCAGCCTGGTATCCTCCAGAAAATCTTCCAGGGAAAAGTCCGGGTGAAACCCCAAAAGCCTGGATAGCGGCGCGATAAGGCGCTCCACGCCGCCGATCACGGGATTGGAGTGCCGGAAGTGATTCACGATGTACAGCTCGCCGTCCGGTTTGCATACCCGGCGCATCTCATCCACCAGACGCGCGGGGTGGGGCACCACGGAGGCCACATACATCGCCACCACCTTATCGAAGGTGTCATCGGCAAACCGCATCTGCTCCGCGTTCATCTTGTGTAGAGCCGCAATGTGGCGCAGGCCGTCGTTTTCGGCGCGCGCCCTGGCACGCGCCAGCATCTCGTCTGATACGTCTATGCCGGTGATATGCACATCGCGCGGATAAAGCGGCAAGGACAATCCCGTGCCGACGCCCACTTCCAGGATGCGCTCTCCAGGCTGGCAATTCATCTGCTCGATGACCGCGCGGCGCCCCGGCTCAAACAACGCGCCAAAATAAAAGTCGTAACGCTGGGCGTAACGCCGGTAAACCTTTTCGACGGCTTCGATATCCATGCAGGCTACCTCGCTGTTGTTAAGCCTCAAGTATATTTTCGGGAATAGCACAAAACAAGGTCGCTCCCGGCTTCCTGCCTCCCGCGACATTACTACGTCCCTGTACGGCACAGGCGCGAGTCAAGCCGTCAGCGCACCGAGCACTCGCTTACCGTCTCCTGCAATGCCACGCACACGCGCCGCAGATATTCTTCCTCATAGGTAGTGCGCCCAAGAAAAGAGGCATCGAGCACCTTGCCGGGGAGAAACTTCTGCAGAACGTAACGCCTGGCCCCTTTTATCAGTTTTCCTATCGCCAAAATATCCTTTTCGCCGAGCTGCGATTTAACCACGGTGGTCCTGAACTCATAGGGTACGCCGGAATCCATGACTAATGCAATGCTGGCGGCGATTTTGCGCGTGTCAATGTCTATGTTGATGACGTCCCGGTATTTTTCAAGGGGGGCCTTTACGTCCATGGCGATATAGTCCACCAGCTTCCGGTCAATTATTTTTTTCAGCATCTCAGGGTTAAAACCATTGGTATCAAGCTTCACCAGGAAGCCGAGATTTTTCACCTTATGGATAAACTCCGGCAGGTCCGCCTGCCAGGCCGGCTCGCCTCCCGTTATGGTGACGGCGTCCAGCTTGCCGCGGCGCGCCTGCAAAAAGTCGAGAACCTCCTGCTCCGGGATCAGTTCCGCATAGCGCTCAGGCAGGACAAGTTCCGCATTGTAACAATAGCCGCAGCGGAAATCGCAGCCGCGCGTGAATATCACGGCGCAGATTTCACCGGGATAATCTATCAAGGAAACCTTCTGCAAGCCCCCGATGTCCATCGCTATACCTTGTACGTCTTTCTGCGCGCGAACTCTTCCTGCTTGCCCTTGTTCCACTGGTCGGTCGGACGCAAATAGCCCACGATGCGCGAATACACCTCGCAATGCGCGCCGCATTGCGGACACTGCGCGTGCTGCCCCGCGATATAGCCGTGCGCGGGGCAAATACTGAAGGTGGGGGTAAAGGTGAAATAAGGCAGGCGATAGTGTTCGCAAATCTTGCGCACGAGCTTTTTTATCACCTGCGGCGACTCGATCTTTTCCCCGACAAAGATGTGCAGCACGGTGCCCCCCGTGTACTTCGTCTGCAGTTCGTCCTGTAAATCCAGCGCCTCAAAAAAGTCATCGGTGTAATGCACCGGCAGGTGCGTGGAATTGGTATAAAACGGCTGCGCGCCTTTTTTAAAGTGTTCCTCGTTGGCGCAGATGATGTCCGGAAATTTCTTTTTGTCTTTTTGCGCCAGACGGTAGGCCGTGGACTCCGCCGGAGTGGCTTCGAGGTTATAGTTGTTGCCCGTCTCCTGCTGAAACTCGATGAGCGCGGCGCGCATGAAATCGAGCACTCTCAGCGCGAAAGCGTGTCCGGCCGGGCTTGCGATAGTCTCCCCCATCAGGTTCAGGCAGGCTTCGTTCATGCCCACCAGCCCGATGGTGGAAAAATGGTTCTTCCAGTATGCGCCAAATCGCTGCTTGATGTCTCTCAGGTAATATTTGACGTACGGATAAAGCGATTTCTCCGTGAGCCGCTCCAGCGTCTTGCGTTTGACTTCCAGGCTGTCTTTGGCAAGCCGCATCAACCCGATCAGGCGTTGCTTGAAATCCTCTTCATCAGTGGAGAAATAGCCCAGGCGCGGCATATTGATGGTGACTACGCCGACCGATCCGGTAAGCGGATTGGCGCCGAAAAATCCGCCGCCCCTGCGTTCCAGCAGGCGCGTGTCTATCCTCAACCGGCAACACATCGAGCGCGCATCTTCCGGCTTCATGTCCGAATTGATGAAGTTGGAAAAGTAGGGCACGCCGTACTTGGCCGTCATGCGCCACAGGCCTTCCAAGCTGGGGTTGTCCCAATCGAAATCCTTGGTGATGTTGTAGGTGGGGATCGGGAAGGTAAACACCCGCCCCGCGGCGTCACCCTCCTGCATGACCTCACAAAACGCCCGGTTGAATAAATTCATCTCGTCCTGGAAATCCTTGTACGGCTTGTCCTGCGCTACCCCGCCGATGATGACGCCTTGCTCGGCAAGATAGCCGGGGGGGCGCAAGTCCAGCGTGACATTGGTGAACGGGGTCTGGAATCCGACGCGTGTCGGCACGTTGATATTGAAGATGAATTCCTGCATGGCCTGCTTCACTTCGGTATAACCCAGGCCGTCATGGCGGATGAACGGAGCAAGCAGGGTGTCGAAGTTGGAAAAGGCCTGCGCCCCCGCCGCCTCGCCTTGCAGGGTATAAAAGAAATTCACCACCTGCCCCAGCGCGCTCCGGAAATGCCTGGCGGGACGGCTTTCTATTTTTCCCTGCACGCCTTTGAAGCCCTGCGTCAGCAGGTCGGTGAGGTCCCAGCCCACGCAATAAACCGAAATGGCATTGAGGTTGTGAATATGAAAATCGCCGTCCAGATAGGCCTGCCTTATCTCCGGACTGTAGATTTTATTGAGCCAATAGACCTTGCTCACCTCGGAAGAAATATAGTTATTGAGCCCTTGCAGGGAATAGGTCATGTTGCTGTTTTCGCTCACCTGCCAATCGAGCTGCTGCAGATAATGATCTACCAACTCGACGTCGGCCTTGGCAATGATTTCGCGCAGCGCCGCGTGCTGCGCGCGGTAGAGGATATAGGCCTTGGCGGTGGCGTGATAGGGTGAGGACAACAGCACCTCTTCCACGCTATCCTGAATTTCCTCCACGCCCGGCGTCTTGGCGCCCAGCTTCCGGCGCGCGGCGTCCAGAACCTGGGCGGTCAGCGCCTCGGCGATGTCCGCGCCGAACTCGCCCGTGGCCGCGCCCGCGCGCGCGATGGCATGAGTAATCCTGGCGGGGTCAAAGCCGGCCACCGTGCCGTCACGCTTGATGATGGTTGCAAACATCGCTCCGGCTCATTCCCATGCGGCAACGCGGCGCTGACCGCTCACAGGCGCGGCGTCGCCTCGTGCGCGTAAGTCTTTTCGCGCATACTCTGACAGGTATAACAGCGCTTGGCGGTGGGGTACGCAGTGAGGCGTTCGTAGCCGATATCGGCGCCGCAATCAATACAGGCGCCGTAGCTCAAGTCGGCCAGGCGCAGCCACGCAGCTTCGATATCGCGTATTTCCTGTATCTGTCGGTCGAAAAGGGCGGCGTCCATGTCCGCCAGCATGTCCGCGACGGACTCATCGCCGATATCCAATACGCCCGAAACCAGATCGGCATAGTGTTTCTCTCCGGAGCGAATCAGCTCTGCGCGCACCTCGTCACGCAGTTTGGTGAAATTATTGTTCAGCAGTTGGCGCAATTGCTTCAACTGTGCGTTGGTCAGATTTTCCATGGCTCAATATCTCCTGATATAGACGCAATTAAGATACCCCAAGCACCTATTGAACAGGTTTGATGTAGATCAACTTCCCTGCTGCAGGTGTTCTGTAAACTGTCCTGGTCTTGTATCAGGCGCAAAAGGAGACCATCATGTCGCATATACTGAAAGTGATAGAAGTGCTCGCCGAGTCGGATAAGAGTTGGGAGGATGCCGCCGCACAGGCCGTCACCCGCGCGACCAAAACCCTGCACGGCATCAAATCCATTTACATCAAGAATTTCGAGGCCAAGGTGGAGGGCGGCAAAATCACCAGCTACCGCGTCAATGCAAATATCTCATTCGCGCTGGATTAGCGCGAATATTCCAGCATGAGCGATCAGCGGCCTTGCTTGCTCTCGCGCAGGATGGCGACCACCTCCTCGTCCTCCACTTGGGGAAAGTCGAGATAAAACTGCCCCACTGCCTGGAAATACTCCGGCGTGTGCAGGCAGATTACCTCGTCGGCGTAGCCGGCAACCTTGCGCAGCGTATCGGGCGGCGCCACCGGCACGGCAGCGATCAACTTCTTCGGTTTCTTGGCGCGCAGTGCGTGCAGGGCTGAAATCATCGTTGCGCCCGTAGCCAGCCCGTCGTCCACCACGATCACGATGCGGCCGTGCGGGTCCACCGGGGGGTGCACCGGGGTATATTGGGCGCGGCGTTTGCGCATGGTTGCAAGCTGCGCCTGCTTCTCGCGTTCGATGTATTCAGCGGTGGCGCCCGCGCTTTCGGCATAGTCCGCGATATAGGTCCAGCCGCTCTCATCCACCGAGCCGATGGCGAACTCGGGGCTGCCCGGGGCGCTGATTTTCCGGACCAGCACCACGTCCATCTCGCCGCCCAGTTCGTCGGCGATCAGCTTCGCCATAGGCGCCGCTCCGCGCGGGATGGCGAGTATTAAAGGGTTCATGCCCCGGTAATGAGCGAGCCTTTCCACAAGCCGTCGCGCGGCCTCACTGCGGTTTTCAAATATCATGTTGTTCCTCCATAAGATGATGAAAAAGTCCTTCCGTGGACTTTTCCATCTCGGCCACTCCTGCGCATCCCTGCGCTCGCGGCATTGGGGCATCCTGCCCGGCACAAAGTTAAAGCACGCGGGCTAGCTGCCGGGCGATGCTGGCCACGCGCACCGTGCGCGGAACTGGAGTCTCAAGTGTGTCGCTCACCAAAATTCTGTCAATCGGGGCCTTGTTCAGAATGGCGCGGCTCGGCGGGGAGAAGATTGCGTGGGTCGCGGCCACCGTAATGGATTTGGCGCCCTGTTGTTTCAGCAGCGCGGCGGCGGAGGCGATGGTGCGCCCGGTGTCTATCATGTCGCGGCTCAAATTTTCAAAAAAACCCGCCACCGGATAGCGCCCCCCTTCGCGCGCGACGATATTGTGCCTGGGACGGCGCTTGGGGATGGTGATGACGGGCAGTCCTTGCGCCACCTCCTCCGCGCGCCGCCGTGCGCCTTGATCGGGCGCGGCGACGATATCCATCTTTTGCGCGACGCTGCGCACCATGTCCGGCAGACATTTTATCTCGGTGTGAGGGGGAAGCATGGCGCGCAGCGCATCACTGTGCAGGTCCACAAATACCCTGCGCCGCGCGGGAATGCGGTTGACGATCCCGGCGATCATGCGCGCCAGCACCGCCTCGCCTTTTCCGGATTGCCTGTCCTGACGGCTGTAACCGAGATAGGGAATGCATAGCGTGGCGATGGCGATACCGCTGTCCTGCAGGGCCTGCGCCAGCGCCAGCAACTCAAACAGCGAGTAAGGCACGGGCGTGATATTGCCCAGCAATATGGCCGAGGCGGGTTTTTTTGAAAATTTGAGCCGGAAATAATATTCACCATCCGCGAATTGCTTGACCTCATAGTTCAACAGGCGGCAACGCTTATAGCGTGCGATTTTACGCGCCAGGCGCAGGCAATTTTTTGCCGCCAATATCACCTTCGGATGCCTTAGCCCTTGATACACGCCTTGGGGCACAGGAAGGCGACGCGCCGGGCAAGTCCGGCCTTTTCCGTCGCCTCGGCCACCAGGTCCACGTCCTTGTAAGCGCCCGGCGCCTCTTCCGCCGCACCGCGCATGGAGCGGGTGCGGATCAGAATGCCGTGTTCGGCCAGTTCGTCAATCAGTTCGCGTCCGCGCCAATGGCGCAGCGCCTGATGGCGGCTCATGGCGCGCCCCGCGCCGTGGCTCGCCGAGGAGTAGGCCCTGGTTTCGCTCTCCGCCGTGCCCGCCAGCACGTATGAGCCGGTGCCCATCGTGCCACCGATGATGACCGGCTGCCCTGTCTCACGATAGCGTTCTGGGATCGCGGGATGCCCCGGGCCGAAGGCGCGCGTCGCGCCCTTGCGATGCACGTGGAGTGTGCGCTGTTTGCCGTTTACCTTATGTTTCTCCACCTTGCAGGTGTTGTGCGATATGTCAAACAGCGTTCCCAGCGTGGCATCGGGCAGCACGCGCGCGAATACTTCGCGCGTGAGGTGCGCAAGGATCTGGCGGTTGGCAAGCGCGCAATTGATGGCGGCGTTCATGGCGCCGATGTACTCTTGCCCTTCAGGCGAGTTGATCGGCGCGCAGGCGAGTTCGCGGTCCGGCAGGGAAATCCCCAGGCGCGAGGCGGCCTTGGCCAGCGAGACCAGATGCTCGGTGCCGATCTGATGTCCCAAGCCGCGCGAGCCGCAATGGATGGACACCACGATCTGTCCCTGGCGAAGACCAAAGGCCTGCGCGGCGGCTTGATCGTAAATGCGCTCCACCACCTGCACCTCCAGATAATGGTTGCCCGACCCCAGCGTGCCCATTTCGCCGCGCTGGCGCTTCTTGGCGTGATCCGAAACGTTTTCCGGCACGGCGCCCGCCACGCAACCGTTTTCTTCCACATACTCCAAGTCTTCCGGCACGCCATAGCCCTGCTTGACCGCCCATTGCGCGCCGCCTTGCAGCACCTTATCCAACTGCGCCGGGGCGAGCTTGAGCCGCCCTTCTTCGCCCACGCCCGCCGGGATAGAGTGGAACAAGGCGTCGGCCAGGTCCTTTAATTTGGGCGTGACCGCGGGCAGATCGAGATTAGTGCGCAGGCAACGGATGCCGCAGGAAATATCGAAACCCACGCCGCCTGCGGAGATGATGCCGCCCTGCTCCGCGTCAAACGCCGCCACGCCGCCGATGGGAAAGCCATAGCCCCAATGCGCGTCCGGCATGGTCATCGCGGCGCCGACCAGGCCGGGGAGCTTGGCGACATTGGTGATCTGCTCCAGCACCTTGTCGTCCATGCTGGCCAGCAACGGCTCGCTGCCGTACAGGCATACCGGCGCGCGCTGCTCGCCGGCAGCCAGTGGTATGCTCCAGCGGTAATCGTCTATCTTTTGCAAACGCCGCATATCCATTGCGCTACCCTCCTTTACTTCCGCGACTCATCTCAAACATCCACCACACAGCGCGCCTCCCAGAGTCCGTTCTTGAGCGTGACCGAGAGCATGGTGAGCGTCGCGCCCTTGACCTCCACGCCGCGCTCCAAATCCTCGCGCCACGGCTCGCCCCATGCCTGCGCGTGCCATTGCGCGCCCTTCTTGTGCAACTCAAAGCGCGTCAGCACCAACCCCCGGCTCTGCGCCTCGGTGAGCAAGTTGTTCAGCCAGGTAACGAACGCCAGTTCAGTGTCAAACTCCGTGAAACTGAACTCGATGTGCTGCGTATCGTGCACCAAGGTGATATTCGCCATAATGGCGAACATCGCCTGCGCGCCAGCGATAAAGGCTTCCTCCACTGTAGCGCCGTAGCCGGTAATGCCGATATCGGCGTCGTGATCGAAATAGGCGTAGCTCATTTCAAAATTAACCCTAACACAGCCGCGCTTAATATTTGTTTGATCTAGCGCAAAGCAAGGCAATAATAGCTGGCGATGCGACCAGGTGCGCTATAGAATTGAGAGCAAGCGTCCTTCAGGAGAGCCGCATGTGCCTGGCGATTCCAATGCAGATCATGGACATTCACGCGCACACCGCGCGGTGCAACGCCAACGGCGTGGAACGTTCGGTGAACCTTTTCCTGTTACAGGAAACACCGCTCGCGGCGGGCGATTTCGTGATGGTGCACGTGGGCTACGCCATCCAGAAAATCACCCCGCACGAGGCGCGCTCGGCATGGCAACTTTACGATGAGATGCTGTCCGCGGAGCGGGAGGGCAGTCCTCATGCATGAACTGTCCATCTGTCAGTCGCTCATCAGGCAAATCGAGGCGCTGGCAAGACAGCACCGGGCGCAGGCGATCACGCGCGTCACGCTGCAAATCGGCCCCCTTTCAGGCGTGGCGCCCGAACTGCTGGAGCAGGCCTTCCGCGTGGCGCGCAAAGGAACGCTGGCCGAGACGGCGCGCATGGTGACATGGCGCGCGCCGATCCGGGTGCGCTGCGAACAGTGCGGTAAGGAAAGCGCGGCAATGATCAATCATCTAACGTGCGCCAGGTGCGGCGACGGACACACGCAACTCATCAGCGGCAACGAAATGCAACTGGTGAGCGTGGAACTTCTGGGCGGCGGCCACACCCTGCCATCAAACGGGAATCAAGAGGATACGGCTTATGTGTAACACCTGCGGCTGCACCATCACCCCCGCCAATCAATACCTCCTATACCGCCCTGTCGAGCAGCAGCACACCCTTTCCGTGCTCAATCACCTGCTTGCGGAGAACAACGCGCAGGCCGCGCATAACCGCGCGCATTTCGACGCTCACGGCGTGCTCGCGCTAAATCTGATGTCTTCTCCCGGCGCGGGCAAGACGGCGCTGCTGGAGGCGACCATCGCCGCGCTGCGCGATGAAATGCGGATTGCGGTGATCGAGGGCGACCTGGAAACGGAAAACGACGCCGAGCGCATCCGCGCCCAAGGCGTGCCGGCGGTGCAGATCACCACCGGAACCGCCTGTCACCTGGATGCGCACATGGTGCATGGTGCGCTGCATCAAATTGACCTGGATAGGATAGATATTGTATTCATCGAAAACGTCGGCAATCTGGTGTGCCCGGCGAGCTTTGATCTGGGCCAGCATCGCAACGTGGTGTTACTCTCGGTCACCGAGGGAGACGACAAACCCGCCAAGTATCCGGTGATGTTCCGCGCGGCGGACCTGGTGTTGCTGACCAAAACCGATCTGCTGCCGCATTTGGATGATTTCGATCCCGCGCAGGCGGAGCGATGCCTGCGCCGGCTTGCCAATCCCGCGCCGCTGTGGCCGCTCTCCTCCAAAAAAATGACCGGCCTTGAACCCTGGCTCAACTGGCTGCGCGGGCACGCGCGCAAAGCATCCGCTCCCGCCCCGGCTCATTCCGGCGTTGAACTTTCTTCCACGCTCAACCACGCATGACAGCCCTCTCCGCCCAAGACTGGCTGGAAAAAATCCGCGCACTCCCGATGCGTCAAAAAGTGCGCATCATGAACGTGTGCGGCGGACACGAGCGCACCACCAGCCTGAGCGGATTGCGCGCGGCGTTGCCCGCCAACGTCGAGCTTATTCCCGGTCCGGGCTGCCCGGTATGCATTTGCCCGGAGGAGGATATCTATGAAGCCATCCAGCTCGCCCTGCGCGAAGACGTGACGCTGGCTGCCTTCGGCGACATGTTGCGCGTGCCGGTGAATGCCGCGAAGGGAGAAATCCGCTCCCTGGAGCAGGCTCGGGCGGCGGGCGCCGACATCCGCCCGGTCGCCTCGCCCACCGAGGCAGTACAAATTGCCTGTGAAAACCCGCAACGCACGGTGGTGTTCTTTGCCGCCGGGTTCGAGACCACCATGGCGCCGGTGGCCGCGATGCTGGCGCAGGGCACGCCGGATAATCTGTTCCTGCTGCTCTCCGGACGCCTGACCTGGCCCGCGGTGGCAATGCTGCTTGCCTCCGGTACTCCCGGTTTTGACGCGCTCATCGCGCCCGGCCATGTGTCCACGATCATGGGGACTGAGGAATGGCGCTTTGTGGTGGACAAACATCATATCCCCACCGCCATTGCGGGCTTCACAGCCGAAACCCTGCTCGCCGCGATATATTCCACGCTGCGCCAACTCAGCGAGGGCGAGTGCTTTTTGGATAACTGTTATCCCGAAGTGGTGTCATCCGAAGGCAATTCCGGCGCGCAAAAATACCTGGCCGAAACCCTGCAAGTGACAGACGCCATGTGGCGCGGAATCGGCATTATCCCCGCATCGGGATTTGCGCTTAAAGAGCACCTGCAAGAAAAAGACGCGCGGCAAAGATTCTCCCCGCACTGCGGCGCCACCCGCAAACGCATCGGCGAGATGCCGCCCGGCTGCGATTGCGCCAAGGTGGTGCTGGGCAAGATTTACCCCAACCAGTGCCAGCTCTACGGCCGCGCCTGCACGCCGCGCGCGCCCATCGGCCCGTGTATGGTCTCGGACGAAGGCGCGTGCCGCATCTGGTGGGCAAGCGGCGTGCGCGCTGAGGCCGAAACGGTATGAGGTAATGCGCCCGATTTTTCATCCTCAATTGGTGAACGATCCGTTCGGCGATCCGGGGCTGTATGTGGAATTTTTGTTTGAAAAGCGCGCCCTGCTGTTTGATCTCGGCGACCTGCGCGCGCTCGCGCCGCGCAAGATTCTGCGCCTGAGCCATGTGTTTGTGTCGCATACCCACATGGATCATTTCGTGGGCTTCGACCGGTTGTTGCGCATTTGCCTGGGCAGGGACAAAAAACTCAGCCTGTACGGGCCGCCCGGATTCATCGAGCAGGTCAATCACAAGCTCGCCGCCTATACCTGGAATCTGGTGCAAAATTATCCCGCCGATTTCACATTGGATGTTTTTGAAGCCCATCCTGATGGGCGGCTCGATTCGGTTGAGTTTCACTGCCGTCATGGCTTTCAACCTGAGCGCGCGCACTCGTCCGCCATCGCTGGCGGTGTGCTCGTTGATGACCCCGCCTTCCGCGTGCATGTAACATTTTTAGATCACAAGACCCCGTGCCTGGCCTTCGCCCTGGAGGAAAAACAGCATGTCAACGTGTGGAAAAACCGCTTACAGGCGCAGGGGCTCGCCGTCGGGCCGTGGCTGAAGGATTTAAAAACAGCCGTATTAAGTGGCGCACCGGACGATACGCCGCTGGCCGTACAGTGGCGCGCAGCGGGCGCATCTCAGGAAAAATATCTGCCCTTGGGCCTGCTCAAAAATAACATTCTGCGCATCGTGCCGGGGCAGAAGGTGGCCTATGTCACGGACGTGATCTATCACGCAAAAAACGCGAGACGCATCGTAGAGTTGGTCCAGGACTCCGACCTGCTGTTCATCGAATGCACCTTTCTGGAGGAAGACGCCGCGCACGCGGCGCAAAAATATCATCTTACCGCGCGTCAGGCCGGGCTGTTGGCACGCACAGCAGGGGTAAAAAGGGTCACCCCGTTTCATTTCTCGCCGAAATACTCCGCCCAGCCGGATCGGCTCACGCAGGAGCTTACACAGGCGTTTTCCCCGCCGCGGGTGGGGACACCCGCGCGGAACGTTCTATCGCTCTTCTGATTTCGCGTGACTCCACAAGGCATCCATTTCTTCCAGCGTGGACTCCTGCGGTTTGCGTCCGCGCTCGGCGAGCAACGCCTCGATGCGCCGGAAACGGCGCTCGAATTTGGCGTTGGCCCGTTGCAGGGCGGCTTCCGGGTCAACCTTGAGATGACGCGCCAGGTTCACGCACACGAACAGCAAGTCGCCGATTTCGTCCTCCAGGCGGTCGTGGCCGGCGCGTTGCGCGATTTCATGGCGGATCTCCTGCAATTCCTCCTCAATCTTGCCCAGCACCTGCTCCACCCGCGGCCAATCGAAGCCCACTCGCGCCACGCGCCTTTGAAACTCCAGGGCATGGGCCAGCACCGTCAAGCCGGGATTGATATCGTCGAGTACGCCCGGAGATTTTTTCTTCATGGTCAATATCAGCCTGATGTAGTAAGTTGTTAATATGGGCCTTCAAGCGCCTTACCACGCATCATAAATGCACGCACCAATCATGTCATCCCCGCTCCATGCATCGCCACATGCGGCCTCCCGCCAGGCCAAACGCTGGCTGCTCGGCGGACGCGTGCAAGGCGTGGGCTTCCGCCCTTTTGTGTACCGCCTTGCGCAGCGTTATGGGCTCTCCGGCTGGGTGAGGAATCTCGCAGGCCAAGTGGAGATTGTGGCGCAGGGAGCAAGCGGCGCGCTGGAAGAGTTCAGCCGCGCGCTGCTGAGTGAAGCGCCGCCGCTGGCCAGGGCTGAAATTATCTCTTGTGAACATTTGGTTCTGGCGCAAGCCTGCGAGACCTTCCGCATACTGCCCAGCTACGCCGGCGCAGCCGATTCCATCCATCTGCCGCCGGATAATTTTCTGTGCGCGGATTGCCTGGCCGAATTGCACAATCCTGCCGAGCGGCGTTATCGCTATCCCTTCATCAATTGCACGCAGTGCGGGCCGCGTTACACGGTGATCCGAGCGCTGCCCTATGACCGCGTCAATACCACGCTCGCGACATTTGCATTATGCGCGGCGTGCAAAGAGGAATATAGCAATCCCCTCGACCGGCGCTTTCACGCCGAGCCGCTGGCCTGCCCCGCGTGCGGGCCGCAACTGTCTTTTCATGCGCTTGGCAATATCACGGTTGACGAAACACCAGTCGCGCTGGCCGCATGCGTGGCCGCGCTGCGCGAGGGTAAGATCGTGGCCGTCAAAGGCGTCGGCGGCTATCACTTGATGTGTGATGCGCGCAGCGACTCCGCCGTGCAACGCCTGCGCGCCAGCAAGCCGCGGCCGCACAAGCCTCTTGCGGTGATGTTCCCGCTGGAGGGCGAAGACGGATTAGACAGCGTGCGCAGCAACACCGTCATCGGCGCCGTTGAATCACAAGCCTTGCTTGATCCGATGCGCCCCATCGTGCCGGTAAAAAAACATTCACACGCCAGACTATCCCACTACATCGCGCCGGGGCTGGATGAAATCGGCGCGCTACTCCCTTACAGCCCGCTGCATCACATTCTGCTGGAGGACTTCGGCGCGCCGCTGGTGGCTACGTCAGCCAATATCAGCCTGATGT
>JAMCTV010000110.1:2714-18787 GCA_023381235.1 Gammaproteobacteria bacterium | reverse complement strand
CTAGCGTGCTTGACATCGCCTGCGGCGCGGGCCAGCTTGCCATCCCGGCTGCGCGCGCGGGTGCGGATGTCACCGGAGTGGACATCGCCGTCAACTTGATCGAACAGGCGCGTGCACGCGCCCAGGCTGAACGTTTGTCAGCGCGTTTTGATGAAGGCGATGCCGAGCAGTTACCATACCAGGATAATAGTTTTGACCTGGTGATAAGCCTGATTGGGGCCATGTTCGCGCCGCGCCCGGAGCGGGTGGCGGCGGAGATGGTGCGCGTGTGCCGGCCGGGCGGGCGCATCGTGATGGGCAACTGGACGCCGCAAGGACTGATCGGCCAGATGTTCAAAGTCAACACCAGCCACGTCCCGCCACCGCCCGGCATCCCCTCGCCGCTGTTATGGGGAGACGAAACGGCGGTGCGCGAACGCCTGCGCCACGGCATTGCGGAACTGCATCTCACGCGCCGCCTGTATCCCATCCACTACCCCTTCGGTGTGGCTGAACTGATCGAATTTTACCGCACCTATTACGGCCCCACCCAACGCGCCTTCCAGGCGCTGGATGAACAGGGGCAGACGGCGCTGCGCCGCGATCTGGAGCAGCACTGGTCGGCGCACAACCGCGCCACAGACGGCATGGTGCAGGTGCAATCCGAATACCTGGAGATCAGTGCGCGGCGTGCCGCGGATTAGGAGCCGCTGGACAGCTTGCGCTCAACCTCGGTGAGCATGCCACGCAGGATATTCATCTCGTTTTGATCGGGCCGTGCGCGGTTGAATAAACGGCGCAGGCGGCGCATGAGCTTTTTGGGAAAGCGCGGGTTAAGGAACTCGATCTGCACCAGCACCTGTTCCAGATGAGCGTAAAATAATTCCATCTGTTCCCGCGCCGCAGGCGTATGTTCGCCTGTTTCCTGCGCCGCCGCGCCCTGAGCGAGAAAGATTTCATAGGCGAACACCTGCAGCGCCGCAGCCAGATTGAGTGAGGAGAAATCAGGGTTGGCGTGGATGCGCGTGAGATAGTGGCAACGGTCCAGTTCCTCATTGGACAAGCCCGAATGCTCGCGCCCCAGCACCAGCGCCACCGGCGCGCGCGCCGACTCTTGCACCAGCCGCGCCGCGCACTCGCGCGGAGTGAGCAGCGGCCACTCGATAGTGCGCGCCCGCGCGCTCGCCCCCACCGCCAGCGCGCAGCCGCTCAAGGCTTGCTCCAGCGAGCCGCACACGGTGGCGCTATCCAGAATGTCCTCCGCCCCCGCGGCGCGCGCGATGGCCTCGCCGCTGGGGAAAATCTTGGGGTTGACCAGGTAAAGCGCGCTCAAGCCCATGGTCTTCATGGCGCGCGCGCAGGCCCCGATGTTGCCGGGGTGGGATGTTTCTATTAACACGATGCGGATATTTAAAAGCATAGATACAAGATACAAGAGAAAAGAGAAAAGGGGAAAAACATGTGTAAAGAGCTTCATTTGACCTGCGGCCTGTATTTTTTTCCTTTTCTCTTGTATCTTTATATCTGAATTTATGCATCCCCTGCTCAACATCGCGGTACGCGCGGCGCGTTCCGCCGGCAACATTATCACGCGCGCATTCGAGCGGGTGGACAGCTACGAAGTCACGCAGAAGAGCAGAAATGATTTCGTCAGCGAGGTGGACCTGCTGGCCGAGCAGGAAATCGTCAAGGTCATCCGCAAGGCCTACCCCAGCCACGCCATTCTCGCCGAAGAGAGCGGCCTACGCGCGGGCGACGAGTATCAATGGATCATAGACCCGCTCGACGGCACCACCAATTTCCTGCACGGCTTTCCGCAGTTCGCGGTGTCCATCGCGCTGGCGTACAAGGGCAAGCTGGAGCACGCGGTAATCTACGACCCGATGCGGCAGGAACTGTACACCGCCTCGCGCGGCGACGGCGCGCGCCTGGACGAACGGCGCCTGCGCGTGACCCGGCTCAAGGGCCTGGACGGCGCGCTGCTCGGCACCGGCTTCCCGTTCCGCAAGACCGAGCACCTGGACGCCTATCTCAAGATGTTCCGCGAGTTCACGCTGCTCACCGCAGGCGTGCGCCGCCCCGGCTCCGCCGCGCTCGACCTCGCCTATGTCGCGGCGGGGCGTCTGGACGGCTTCTGGGAGATCGGCCTGTCTCCCTGGGACATGGCCGCGGGTGCTTTGCTCATTCAGGAGGCGGGCGGTCTGGTGGGCGACTTCAGCGGCGGCGATGAATTTTTGAGCAGCGGCAACATCGTGGGCGGCGCGCCCAAGGTGTACGCGGCCATTCTCAAGACCATCACACCGTTTCTCACGCCGGGGATAGAAAAATAGCGCTGCCCGCGGGCCGCTGTTGTGTGATAATTACTAAAATAAACAGTCCCCTCCCCCTTGCTGGGGGAGGGTTAGGGAGAGGGTAAAGGCTCGCTACCATCCCACTCTCCCCCTCACCCCCTCCCTTAAAGGGAAGGGGAAATACATTTTTTCTGATTCTTAAATTATGTATGAGTGGCTTTCAGTATAACGTTGACCAAACAGGCGGGTGAGATCATGAACGACAACAGAAAAAAGGCTCTGAGCGCGGCGCTCGGCCAGATCGAAAAACAATACGGCAAGGGCGCGGTGATGCGCATGGGCGACGCCGGGGTGGTGCGCGACGTGGAAGCCGTCCCCACCGGTTCGCTCGGCCTTGACATCGCGCTCGGCATCGGCGGCCTGCCGCGCGGGCGCGTGGTGGAAATCTACGGCCCGGAGTCGTCCGGCAAGACCACCCTCACCCTGCAGGTCATCGCCGAGGTGCAAAAATTGGGTGGCACGGCGGCGTTCGTGGACGCCGAGCACGCGCTCGACCCGCAGTACGCGCAGAAGCTGGGCGTGAACGTGGATGATTTATTGGTCTCGCAGCCCGACACCGGCGAGCAGGCGCTGGAAATCACCGACATGCTGGTGCGCTCCGGCGCGGTGGACATCGTAGTGGTGGACTCGGTCGCCGCGCTCACCCCCAAGGCCGAGATCGAGGGCGAGATGGGCGATTCGCACATGGGCCTGCAGGCGCGCCTCATGTCGCAGGCGCTGCGCAAACTCACCGCCAACATCAAGCGCTCCAACACACTGGTGATCTTCATCAACCAGATACGCATGAAGATCGGCGTGATGTTCGGCAACCCCGAAACCACCACCGGCGGCAACGCGCTCAAGTTCTACGCCTCGGTGCGCCTCGACATCCGCCGCATCGGTTCGATCAAAAAGGGCGACGAGGTGGTGGGCAGCGAGACGCGCGTCAAGGTGGTCAAGAACAAGGTCGCCCCGCCGTTCAAGCAGGCGGAATTCGAAATCTTCTACGACCAGGGCATCTCGCGCGAAGGCGAAATCATCGAACTGGGCAGTCAGGCGGGCATCGTGGAAAAGTCCGGCACCTGGTACAGCTACGGCAGCAACCGCATCGGCCAGGGCAAAGACAACGCGCGCACCTATCTCAAGGAACACCCCGACACCGCGCGCGAGATCGAGGCCAAAATCCGCTCCAAGCTGGTGTTGAAAGTCGTACCTGCTGCCGAGGAACCCGCCGAGGTTGAAGACTGACGCGAAGCAAACCGCGCTCGCGTCCTTGGCGCGGCGCGAGCACTCGGCGTTTGAACTGCGCCGCAAGCTGCTCGATAAAGGCCACGATCCCGCTGAAATAGACCAGGTCTTGGCCGGCCTCATCCGTGATAAACTATTAAGCGATGAGCGCTACACGGAGGCTTATATCAACAGCCGCGTGCTCAAGGGTTATGGCCCGCGTTACATCACGGCGGCGTTGCGCGAGCGCGGCGTCAGCAACGAGCTTATCCAGCAGTCCGTGGACGGTAATAATCCCGTTTGGCAACAACGCGCCGCCGAGGCGCGGCGTAAACGCTTTGGCGTCTTGCCCGGCGACTACCGGGAAAAGGCGCGCCAGATGCGCTTTCTGGAGGCGCGCGGCTTCAGCGCCGAACAGATACGCGCGGTATTAAAGCAAGACGAAAACGATTAGCCGTTATTACACGATGAACAGCGCACAACTCCGCGAGAGTTTTCTCGACTACTTCCGCCGCCACGGCCACGAGATCGTCCCCAGCAGCCCGCTGGTGCCGGGCAACGACCCGACGCTTTTGTTCACCAACGCAGGCATGGTGCAATTCAAGGAAGTTTTCCTCGGCCTCGACCCGCGCCCGTACAAACGCGCCGCCAGCAGCCAGCGCTGCCTGCGCGCGGGCGGCAAGCACAACGATCTGGAGCAGGTGGGCTACACCGCGCGTCATCACACCTTTTTCGAGATGCTGGGCAACTTCAGCTTCGGCGACTATTTCAAGCGCGAGGCGATCCACTACGCCTGGGAATATCTCACCCAAGTGCTTAAACTGCCGCCGCAAAAACTGTGGATCACGGTGTTTGAGCAGGACGATGAGGCGGCGGGCATCTGGCTGAAAGAGATGAAGATAGACCCGGCGCGCTTCTCGCGCTGCGGCGAAAAGGACAACTTCTGGTCCATGGGCGACACCGGCCCGTGCGGGCCGTGCTCGGAAATCTTCTACGACCACGGCGCAGCCCTCGCGGGCGGCCCGCCGGGGAGCCCCGGCGCCGACGGCGACCGCTATGTGGAAATCTGGAACCTGGTATTTATGCAGTACAACCGCAGCGCGGACGGCGCGCTGCATCCCCTGCCCCATCCCTCGGTGGACACCGGCATGGGGCTGGAGCGCCTGGCCGCGGTGATGCAGGGCGTGCACAGCAATTACCAGATAGACCTGTTTCAAAACCTGATGCGCGCCGCGGCGCAACTCGCCCATGTAAAAGACCTCGACAACAGTTCGCTGCGCGTGATTGCCGATCACATCCGCGCCTGCACGTTTCTGGTGCTGGACGGCGTCACGCCGTCCAACGAAGGACGCGGCTACGTGCTGCGCCGCATCATCCGCCGCGCGCTGCGCCACGGCAACAAGCTCGGCCTGAAGGAGCCGTTTTTCCACAAACTCGTTGCACCGCTCACGCAGGAGATGGGCCAGGCTTATCCCGAATTGCCCAAGGCTGCGGAACGCATCGAGCGCGCGCTGAAACAGGAAGAGGAGCGCTTCGCCGAAACCCTGGAGCAGGGCCTGCATATACTGGAGCATGACATCGCGGGATTGAAGGGAAAAATGATTCCCGGCGCAACCGTATTCAAGCTCTACGACACCTACGGCTTCCCGGTGGACCTCACCGCCGACATCGCGCGTGAACGTGGCCTTACCCTGGACATGCATGGTTTCGAGCAAGAAATGGAGGCGCAGCGCAAACGCGCCCGCGCCGCGAGCCACTTCGAGGCGGATTATTCCGGCACAGCGGAAATCAGCGCCGCGAGCGAGTTCATCGGCTACGAACATCTCAGCGGTACGGGTAAGGTGCTCGCGCTGCTGCGCGACGGCAATACGGTGAATGAACTGAAGGCCGGCGAGAGCGGCATGGTGATACTGGATCGCACACCGTTTTACGCCGAGTCCGGCGGCCAGGCGGGCGATCGAGGTGTACTGCGCGCCAAAGACATGCAGTTCGAGGTGAGCGACACGCGCAAGCTGGGCGCGGCGCACGGTCATTTCGGCGTGCTGAAATCAGGCAAGATCAAGGTGGGCGATGCGCTGGAGGCTGAGGTCAACGCCGCGCGGCGTCACGCCATCATGCTCAACCACTCCGCCACGCATTTGCTGCACGCCGCGTTGCGCCAGGTACTGGGCGAACACGTCACGCAAAAGGGCTCGCTGGTGGAGGCGGAGCGGCTGCGCTTCGACTTCTCGCATTTCGAGCCCATCACATCAGAGCAATTGCATACCATCGAAACCCTGGTCAACCGTCACATCCGCGCCAATCACCCAGGCGAAACGCGCGTCATGGCGCTGGATGAGGCGATGAAGGGCGGGGCGATGGCGCTGTTCGGCGAGAAATACGGCGCGCGCGTGCGCGTGCTGCGCTTCGGCGAGTTTTCCACAGAGTTATGCGGCGGTACCCACGTGCGCGCCAGCGGCGACATCGGTTTGTTCAAGATCGTATCCGAGGGCGGCGTGGCCTCCGGCGTGCGGCGCATCGAGGCGGTCACCGGCGAGCACGCGCTGGCCTGGGTTGAGCAGACCGAACACCACCTGATGCAAGTCGCGGAGATGCTCAAGGCCGGGCGCGACAACGTCGAGGACAAGGTGCGCCAGTTGCTGGACAAGACGCGCAAGCTGGAAAAGGAGCTCGATCAGCTCAAGGGGAAGCTGGCGAGCGGTCAGGGCACCGATCTCGCCGCCCAGGCGGAGCAGATCAACGGCATCAAGGTGCTCGCCGCACGCCTCGACGGCGCGGACGCCAAGGCCCTGCGCGATACGGTGGATCAGTTGAAGAACAAACTCGGTTCCGCCGCCGTGGTGCTGGCCGCGGTGAGCGAGGGCAAGGTAAGCCTGGTGGCGGGCGTCACCAGCGACTGCCAGGCTCGCATCAAGGCGGGCGAGTTGGTCAATATGGTCGCGCAGCAGGTAGGCGGCAAGGGCGGCGGCCGCGCCGACATGGCGCAGGCAGGCGGCGCCAACCCCGATGCGCTGGAAGGCGCGCTGCGCTCAGTTCCTGCTTGGGTACGCGCACAACTCGCATAAATCACCAAGAAGCACTACAATCTGTCACTTTTTTAACGCCCTAGCATCCGGCCCGTCACTCTTCACATGTCTTTAATCGTCCAAAAATACGGCGGCACCTCGGTGGGCAGCGCCGAGCGCATCGGCAATGTGGCCAACAAGGTGATCGCCACACGCAAGCAGGGCCATGATGTGGTGGTGGTGGTGTCGGCCATGAGCGGCGAGACCGACCGGCTGCTGAAGCTGGCCAAGGAACTGGACCCGCGCCCCAGCGAGCGCGAACTGGACGTGCTGCTCGCCACCGGCGAACAGGTGACCATCGCCCTGCTCAGCATCGCGCTGGAAAAACGCGGCTGCGCGGCGCGCTCCTATACCGGCGCGCAGGTGTGCATCCGCACTGACAGCGCGCACACCAAGGCGCGCATCATGGACATAGACGCCGAGCGCATCTTCGCCGACCTGAACGCGGGCCGCGTGGTCGTGGTAGCCGGCTTCCAGGGCGTGGACGAACACGGCAACATCACCACCCTGGGGCGCGGCGGCTCGGACACCACCGCGGTGGCGCTCGCCGCCGCGCTCAAGGCCGACGAGTGCCAAATCTACACCGACGTGGACGGCGTTTACACCACCGACCCGCGCATCGAGCCCAAGGCGCGGCGCCTGGAGCGCATCACCTTTGAAGAGATGCTGGAGATGGCCAGCCTCGGCGCCAAGGTGCTGCAAATCCGCTCGGTCGAGTTCGCCGGAAAATATAACGTGCCGCTGCGCGTCTTGTCCTCGTTTGAGCAGGGCCCGGGCACCCTGATTACCAGTGAGGAACCCAACATGGAACAAGCCCTGATCTCAGGCGTGACCGCCAACCGCGACGAGGCCAAGCTCACCGTAGTCGGCGTGCCCGACCAGCCCGGCATCGCGCACCGCATCCTGGGGCCGATCGCCGAGGCCAACATCGAGGTGGACATGATCGTGCAGAACGTCGGCGAACACGGCCTCACCGACTTCACCTTCACCGTGCACCGCAACGACTACGACAAGGCCCTGGAAATCGTGAAAAAGGCCGCCAAGGACATGGGCGCGCGCGAGGTGCAGGGCGACAACCGCATCGTCAAGGTATCCATCGTCGGCGTCGGCATGCGCTCGCACGCGGGGATAGCCAGCCAGATGTTCCAGACCCTCGCCGCCGAGGGCATCAATATCCGCATGATCTCCACCTCGGAGATCAAAATCTCCGTGGTGGTGGACGAAAAATACCTGGAACTGGCGGTGCGCGCCCTGCACAGCGCGTTCAAACTGGAGCAGGCGCCGGGCAGCAAATAGGACTGGTGTAAAGCGGCGCATCTGGTTAGCATAGTACCTGTACCGGAGCATTACGAATGGCTCAAGGAGGTAACATGCTGATATTGACACGGCGCGTCGGGGAGACACTCATGATAGGCGACTCGGTTTCCGTGACGGTGCTGGGCGTAAAGGGAAACCAGGTGCGTATCGGCGTAGGCGCCCCCAAGGACATCACGGTGCACAGGGAAGAAATTTATCAGCGCATACAAAAAGAAAAACAAGACGGCAGCCCCCCTCCCGATAAGCCCTGAGCAACAGCCATCCAGTCTGTGTAGGCACCCCTTCCCCCCTTGACGGGGGAAGGCCGGGAAAGGGATGAGTTGCGAAACAACGATGACCGGCACAGAGATGCACAGGCCGGTGGTTATCAGACAGCTGAAGCATCGCCAGGGATGGCATAGCAACTTTAAAATTACACGGAGAGATGGCCGAGAGGTCGAAGGCGCTCCCCTGCTAAGGGAGTATGGGGCTTAAAACTCCATCGAGGGTTCGAATCCCTCTCTCTCCGCCATATCTTCTTATGGGTAGGCTGGCCCGAAATGCGAAGCACAGAGATGTGCGGAGTAGTACCTCTCTCTCCGCCATTTACATTATCCGCCTAGAGACGCATAACCAGAAAACAGTTAAAATAGTCAGCCTCATACACCGCGCCCGTAGCTCAGCTGGGTGAACCGCGAAGCGGTGAACGCCCGGCCATGGATGGCCGGGCTGGAGTCACATAGAAAACTGAAGTTACGCCAAGGATGGCGTCATTGTCGTAAATATATACGCGCCCGTAGCTCAGCTGGATAGAGTACCTGGCTACGAACCAGGCGGTCGGGAGTTCGAATCTCTCCGGGCGCGCCATTTATCGCAGTATACTCAAGCGGTTAGGATGGCACTCGGAACCGCTTTTTGCTTCAACAGCACCAGTGCGGGACTTTTGCGGGAGTTTTGGCCGCACACCTTCTCAGCCGCGGCGATCAAGCTTTCCAACTCCGCCGCCGAGTAATGCGTGGTGATCCTCCCTGACCTATGTCCCAGCAAGTCCTGCCGGTCCTCAAACGACACGCCTGCCGCGCGCAGCCTGCGGCTTGAGAACGTCAGGCGGGGATTGAGGGTGCTGCCCGGCGGCAAATAAGCCCGACCTGACGCCTGCCGGACGGTAATGGCTCAAACGCGGCTCTAGCGCGGCTGTAGCGCGGCTCAAAGCGCCGCCCACCCCGCCCAGGATTCCCTCGCGGCGCAAACGCGGCTCTTTGAGCCATTTCGCCAGAGAGACACACCTTGGCGGCTGAAATGCGGCTTTAGCGCGATATCACCATACGGCCACGCCCCCTAGCGTTATTGCGCCTCCAGCACGGAGATGCGTCCACTCTCGCCTTTCCTAGCGCGCGGCCGTATGGTGATTTCCACATCCTGATCGAGCGCGGTCAACATTTCCATAAGACGTTCGACCGAGAAATTATCAAGGCGATAGTTTCTGATCGCGGATACCTTGGGTTGAGCAATGCCGAGCAGTGCTGAGGCCTCGCTCTGTTTCAGCTTCCGGCTTTTCAACAGATCATTGATCGCCAGCGCGAGGCGTGTCTTGGTCTGGCGCTCGGTAGCCTCCGGGAGGCCCAGATCGGCAAATACGTTGGTGGTGCCGCGTGTGATGGAATCTTTTTTCATGGTGCCTCCGGTGTTCATCTGGTGCTTTCGTAATCAGCTTGGGCTCGCTTCAGCCGTTCGGCGATCAGCTTCACGTCGCTCTGTGGGGTTTTGATGCCGCTCTTCGATTTCTTCTGGAAGGCGTGCAACACATACAGCACTTCGGCGAAGCGTACCGTGTAAACGGCGCGGTAGGCATCGCCGCGATGGTCTTCAATGATCTCGAAGATACCCGGTCCCCCGCCCTTCCACGGCTTCGCCTTCGGGTGCTTTCCTCCGAGCTGGGCCAGCCCAAGGGCATAACCCATGTCGCCTTGCACCTCGATGGGGAAGCCGAGGTAATCTTTTTTCGAGGAGCCCACTCAATGCAGTGGCTTCTCGCGCGGAAGGCGTTTTGTCCGAACCATGCAGAAATATACCTGAACGGGTATATGTTGTCAACCCAGATCCACTGCCAAATCCTCAGCGCGCTTGCAGGCGAGCGTGATTTAGTCCGATCGCATCCCGAACACCCGTCCTTGACATCCTCCCCGGCCTGAAGGCCGGGGAGGATGTCAACACGCCTCGATAATCGTCATCGTCGTTGATGACGGCACTACCGAACTTCGACCAGTGAATAGCTGGTGCTGCGCCCGCCAGCCGGGTCTTTGACCAATATCCCACGCTTCACGAGATTATCGATGTCACGGGATGCCGTGTCCTGCGAGCATTTACCGAGCGACGCCCATTTCGATGACGTCAGCTTACCCTCGAGGCCATCCAGCAGGCGATTGAGAATTTTCCTCCGCCGATCGTTGAAATGTTCTCCATTATGCATCTCCCAGAAGCGTGCCTTCTTGAATACCGTCGCCAGTATTGTCTCCGCGCCATCAAAGGCACGTCCGAGACAACCTAAGAACCATTCGAGCCAGTCCGTAATGTCGAGATCACCTTTCTGGGTCGCTTCCTGTAGTGCGCATAACTCGTTGATTGTTCGTTGTCCAGATCAAATGCCGAAAAAAAGTAAAGTTGCATCCTGAAAAGGATTTGACGGGTACGGCTAACTGCCGTACAATTTTCGTATAGGAGGATATTGCCATGTCAAAAGTCAATTCTACGGCCCGTCTTGAGGCCCGAATCAGTCCCGATCTACGCACCATGGTCAAGCGCGCTTCTGAGCTTCAAGGGCGCACCATGACCGATTTCGTGGTGGCCGCAGTGCAAGATGCCGCGCAGCGGGCCATTGAGCAAGCCGAAGTTATCCGCTTGTCTCTGGCCGATCAGGAATGTTTTGCGCAGGCGCTGCTGTCGCCACCAAAGGCCACCCCAGCTCTTAAGCGTGCTTTCGCACGCCGCCGGAAGCTGGTGGCTGCTGCGTGAGGGGTGCACCCTTTCGCGTCACGCAACTCGACGCGACGCACGACCGTACAACATTCAACAGCGGCTCCAGCCCGCTGGACAGTTATTTTCAGCAGCAGGTTACGCAAGACATTCGCCGCAGGGTGACAGCCTGCTTTGTCGCCCTTACTGGTGATCTGCGCATCGCTGGCTACTACACCCTGGCATCGGCAAGCCTCCTGCTGTCTGACCTTCTTGCGACTATCGGCAAGAAACTACCGCGCTACCCTTCAGTACCTGCTGTGCGTATGGGGCGGTTAGCCGTCGATCAGGACTTCAAGGGGCAGGGACTTGGTGGCGCACTGTTGGCTGACGCGCTTGAGCGTGCCGTCAATTCCGATATTGCAGCCTACGCCTTGGTGGTTGATGCAAAAGACAAATCGGCGGCAGACTTCTACCGGCATCATGATTTCATTGCTTTGCCGAATCAACCGTTGACGCTGTTCCTTCCGCTGACGACGGTGCGCAAATTGATTTAACACTTATCTCATTGTTCTGGCGTTTGGCCACCGCAAAAAAGAACTTTATTTATTGGCAAAGAACCTTATTTTGTGTGAACATTTTCGGCCAGCCTTTTAGCTGATGAATATACTTTGTCGCCATAATATCCGCGCTTAATGCGGATGTTATGGCGGTTATTCTCCGCAAACGCAAGCATATTTCCCGCCAAATATGCGGAGAATATGGACTCTAATCTCCGCATGGCCTGGCAGGGCCGGTAAGGCTGGTGAACCAAGCGGCCGGGAGTTCGAATCTCTCCGGGCGCGCCATTTTCTCAGTTGTCCCTTGCTTTTATCTTTGGGCCTGTTGCCGTACGCCGCGTCGGCGCTGCATGCGCTCCGGCAAGCTGGCGCAGCAGGCTCGATTCGCGTTTGTAAAACCCTTCGGTGTGCAGTGAGTCGGCGAGCTTGAGCAGTTCGTAGTCCAGATGATGGCAAATCTCGTGCAGGAGGGTTCTGAGGAAGGTGCGGAAGGCTACTACCTGCCCGCGCGCGGCGGTGCGCATCCACACGCTGATAACGGACGTGCCGCGGCGCGTGGCGGGGCGGGAATATTCGCCGTGTAACTCACCTGTCTCCCAGTTAGGCCGCACCGTGAGCACCTTGACGCGCAGCGGCGCAACGCCCAGGCGGGTAGTGATTTCGGTAGCCAACTGTTGGGCAAGCTGCTCCACGGCAGGGCGCTTGCCTTGCGCCAGCACCGGGCTCAATTGCTGCGTGAGATTGTGCAACGGTCCGGCATCAGGCAGGGAGATGCTGGCTACTGCGTCGCTTTGCTGATAGATGCGCTGCTGATGCTTGTTTAAGCGGTGATAGTAGGCGAATACCACGACGGCGCGCTAGGCTGATGCGCCCAGCCAGCGTTGGCGTAGCTCATCACGATGCAGGGCCAGCCATTGCAACGCGATGATGGGGCTGGCGGAGCGGATGCGTCCCTGTTCCAGCCAGCGCATCGCCTCGGCGAAGGACACGACGTGCGCCAGGATGTCTTCACCTTCCTCATGTATGCCGTGTACGCCACCCGCGTGACGGCTGTCCACGCGCCCGCAGAACAAGTGGATGCGCTCGCTGGCTCCGCCGGGGCTGACCAGATAATCACACACGGGCAACAGCTCTTGAATAATGCAACCCGCCTCTTCCACCGCTTCGCGCCGCGCCAGGTCCTCCGCGCTCTCGCCCTCTTCCATCATCCCGGCCACGATCTCCAGCAGCCACGGGCCGTGCGCGTCGTCGAGTGCGCCGATGCGAAACTGCTCAATCAGCACTACCGCATCGCGTTCCGGGTCATAAGGCAGTACGGCAGCGGCATGGCCGCGTTCGAGCAGTTCGCGCGTGAGCACGCGGCTGCTGCCGCCGGAAAACAGGTCGTGACGCAAACGGTAGCGCTCCAGGCGGAAAAAGCCCTGGTAGCACACCTCGCGCTGGATAATTTCATAATGGCGCGTCATGCGAACCGTTAATCCTCCAGATAGGTGTAGCCGCTCAAGCCTTCTTGCAGTTCCTGCAGGAAACCTTGCCGCTGCGCGGGTTGCAGTTTCGCCGCTTCGACCTTTTTTCTGAACAGCGCCATCAGGTCGTCTGCATTAAACTGCACGTAACGCAGCACCGAATCCACCGTGTCGCCGCGCAGAGGGTGGGTAAAGTGATAGGCGCCATCAGCATCGAGTTCCACGTGCACCGAATCGGTGTCGCCGAACAGGTTGTGCATGTCGCCGAGAATTTCCTGATACGCTCCGAGCAGGAAGATGCCGATCAGATAAGGTTCGCCGGGCTGCACCGGATGCAACAGCAGGCTCGTCTCCACCCCTTCGCTGTCCACATACAAATCTATGCGCCCGTCCGAGTCGCAGGTCATGTCCTGCAACGTGGCGCGGCGCGTGGGGCGTTCGTTCAGGCGGTGCAGCGGCATGACGGGGAAAATCTGGTCTATCGCCCAGGCATCGGGCATGGACTGGAACAGGGAGAAGTTGCAGAAGTATTTATCGGCGAGCTTTTCGTTCAGCTCGTTGAGCACCTCGCGCTGGCTGCGCGCGCCGCCTTGCAGCAGTTCGCGCACCTTCCAGCAAATGGCGGAGTAAATCTGTTCGGCGCGCGCGCGCTGATCGAGACTCAACAGGCCATGGGTGAACATCTCGTTGGCTTCGGACAACCAGTGCAGCGCGTCGTGATAGGTCTCGGTCGCGGTGCGGCCGGACAAGCTCTCCAGTTCGCGCCACAGGTCACGAACCACGCGCGGCTCATCCTCCAGCGCGGGCGCAACCGGCTGTTCGCCCGGCGCGCGCTCCACGTCTATGATGTTGGTGATGAGCATGGCGTGATGCGCGGTCATGGCGCGGCCGGACTCGGTGATGATGTGCGGATAGGGCAGGCCGCGCTCCTTGCAGATCGCGCCCAGCGTATGCACCACGTTATTGGCGTATTCCTGCACGCTGTAATTCATGGAGCAGAAATCGCGTGAGCGCGTGCCGTCGTAATCTATGCCCAGACCGCCGCCTACGTCCACGCAGTTCAGCTCGACGCCCTGCGCGCGCAGCGCGGCGTAGTAGCGCGCGCACTCGCTCATGCCGCGCTGGATGTCGCGGATGTTGGCGATTTGCGAGCCCATGTGGAAGTGCAGCAATTGCAGGCAGTCGAGCATGTTGCGCTCGCGCAAACGCTCCACCACGCGCAGCACCTGCGAGGAGGACAGGCCGAACTTGGCCTTCTCGCCGCCGGTGTTCTGCCACTTGCCCGCGCCGATGGATGCCAGGCGCACGCGCACGCCGAGCAGCGGCGCGATAGCCAGCGTACGCGCCTCCTCCAGCACCAGATCCAATTCCGCCAGGCGCTCGATCACAATATAAACGCGATGGCCAAGCTGCCTGCCGATCAAGGCCAGGCGCAGGTATTCACGGTCCTTGTAGCCGTTGCACACCACAATGCCGCCGTTGGAATCCGCCAACGCCAGCACCGCAAGCAGTTCCGGCTTGCTGCCCGCCTCCAGTCCGACGCGGCCTTTGCCGTATTTGAGGATTTCCTCCACCACGCGCCGCTGCTGGTTGACCTTGATCGGATACACCGCGGTAAAACCGCCCTGGTAGCCTTCCTGCTGCATGGCTTGGGCAAAGCTGCCGCACAGCGTATCCACGCGCTGGTGCAGGATGCCGGAGAAGCGCACCAGCACCGGCAGCTTCAGGCCCGATGCGCTGATCTCCTGGCTGAGCTTATGCAGGTCTATGCCGGGGCCATGCACATCACGGCGCGGGCGCGCGGTGAGATGTCCCGCATCGTTGATGTCGAAGTAACCGCCGCTCCAGTGCTTGAGGTTATATGCCTGACGCGCGTCGTCTATATTCCAGTTGCCCATGTCTTGCCCCAAAGAGGATCATATTTTGCTATTCCATATTTTGCTATTATGGCGTGTTTCCGCAATTAATCGAAAGGAATTTGCACATGGCGCTGGACAGTCACTGGTTTACCGAGGAGTGGGCCGAACAGGGTTCGGCGATATCGCTCGAACTCAAGCGCAGGCTGCACGAGGAGCAATCGCCCTATCAGCGCATCGAAATCTGGGAAACCGGGACCTTTGGCCGGCTCATGACCCTGGACGGCCTGGTAATGGTGACGGATCGTGATAACTTCATTTACCACGAGATGATGTCGCACCCGGTACTGTTCACCCACCCCCACCCGGAATCGGTGCTCATCATCGGCGGCGGCGACTGCGGCACGCTGCACGAGGTGGCATTCACGCACGCCACACGAGGTGTTGAAGCACCCGGTGAAGCAGGTGGTGCAGGTCGAGCTGGACGAATGCGTGACGCGCGTTGCAGAGCAATTCTTTCCCGCCCTGTGCGCCTCCAACAACGACCCGCGCGCGGCACTGCGCTTTGCCGACGGCATCCAGTGGGTCAAGGACGCCAAGTCCGAAAGCTATGATGTGATTATCGTGGACGGTACCGACCCCATCGGCCCCGCCGCGGGTTTGTTTTCCGAGGCGTTCTATAAAGACTGCCGCCGCGCCCTGCGCCCCGGCGGCCTGGTCGTGGGCCAAAGCGAGTCGCCGCTGTTTCACGCCGGGCTGATTACGGCCATGCATCAGGCCCTGCGCGGCGCGGGCTTCCCGCAACCGCACACCCTGCACTTTCCCCAATGCACCTACCCTTCCGGCTGGTGGAGCGCGACGCTGGCGGGCAAAGACGGCGCCGTGACGAAATTCCGTGAACAGGCCGCGCTCAATAAAACCTTTACCACGCGCTATTACAATGCGGCCGTGCATCAGGGCGCACTGGCGCTGCCGGAATTTTTACTTGCCCAGTTGCAAGTAGCAAGTAGCAAGTGACAAGGAAACGCGCTATCGCTTTACCTCTTGCTAGTTGCAACTTGTCACTTGCTACTGTCTTATACCAGCACCAGATTATCGCGGTGGATCAGCTCCAGCTCGTCCACATAACCCAGTAACTGCTCGATCTTGTCGCTGGGCTGGCGCATGATTTTGCGCGACTCCTCGGCGCTGTAATTCACCAGGCCGCGCGCGATCTCCCTGCCCTCGGCATTCACGCACGCCACACGAGGTGTTGAAGCACCCGGTGAAGCAGGTGGTGCAGGTCGAGCTGGACGAATGCGTGACGCGCGTTGCAGAGCAATTCTTTCCCGCCCTGTGCGCC
>JAMCTV010000110.1:0-2704 GCA_023381235.1 Gammaproteobacteria bacterium | reverse complement strand
TAACCCAGTAACTGCTCGATCTTGTCGCTGGGCTGGCGCATGATTTTGCGCGACTCCTCGGCGCTGTAATTCACCAGGCCGCGCGCGATCTCCCTGCCCTCGGCATTCACGCACGCCACCACCTCGCCGCGTGCGAACTCGCCCTCCACTGCGGTCACGCCGACCGGCAGCAGGCTCTTGCCCGCCTCGCGCAACACCTTGGCCGCTCCCGCGTCCAGCGTCAGGCGTCCGCGCACCTGCAGGTGCGCCGACAGCCATTGCTTGCGCGCGGCGACCGGGCCTTCGCTGGCGTAGAGCAGGGTGCCGATTTCTTCTCCTGCGGCGATGCGCGTCAGCACCCCGGCCTCGCGCCCTGGCGCGATGACGGTGGCGGCGCCGGAGCGCGCCGCCTGCGCCGCCGCGCGCACCTTGGTGAGCATGCCGCCACGGCCCAGCGCGCCGCCGCCCGCTCCCGCCATGGCCTCTAATTGGGCATCGCCCGCGCGCCATTCGTGCAGCAGTTTGGCCTTGGGATTTGCGCGCGGGTCGGCGTCGTACATGCCAGCCTGATCGGTAAGGATCACCAGAGTCTCGGCCTCGACCAGATTGGCCACCAGCGCGGCCAGCGTGTCGTTATCGCCAAAGCGGATTTCCTCCGTGGCCACGGTGTCGTTCTCGTTCACCACCGGCACCACGCCGAGCTTCAACAGCGTCTGCAAGGTGCTGCGCGCGTTCAAATAGCGGTCGCGCTGGGCCAGGTCTTCGTGGGTGAGCAGCACTTGCGCGGTGTGCTTGCCGTGGCGCTGGAAGCAGGTTTCATAGGTCTGCACCAAACCCATCTGGCCCACGGCGGCCGCGGCCTGCAATTCGTGCAGCGCGTGCGGGCGCTGCGCCCAGCCCAGGCGCTTCATGCCCTCCGCCACCGCGCCGGAAGACACCAGCACCACCTGCGCTCCCTGTTTGCACAGGGCTGCGATCTGCGCCGACCACTGAGCGACGGCGCCGCTGTCCAGCCCGCGCCCGTCGTTGGTAAGCAAGGCGCTGCCGATCTTGACCACCCATCGGCGGGTTTTGGTGAGTTGTTGCCGGTGTGCCATGACGACAAGATACAAGAGAAAAGAGGCAGGATACAAGTAAAGGCTGAGGCCCGCGCTTTATTCTTTTCTCTTTTCTCTTTTCTCTTGTATCTGCTTTTCCAGATACTCCATCACCGCGCGCATCAGTTCCCGGCAGCCTTCGCCGTTGATGGCGGAAATGGCGAACACCGGGCGTTTCCACCTGAGGCGCTTCACGATGTTGCGCGCGTGCGCGGTGCGCTCTTTTTCCGGCAACAAATCCAGTTTGTTCAACACCAGCCAGCGCTCGCGTTTGGCCAGTTCGGCGCTGAATTTTTTCAGTTCGCGCCCGACCAGGCGCACTTCCTGCACCGGATCGGCATCGCCCAGGGGCACGGCGTCCACCACGTGCAGTAACAGGCGCGTGCGCGCGACGTGCTTCAGGAATTGCAACCCCAGGCCCGCTCCCTCCGCCGCGCCTTCGATCACGCCCGGAATATCGGCGATGACAAAGTTCTTGTGCGGCTCCAGGCTCACCACGCCGAGGTGCGGATAAAGCGTGGTGAACGGATAATCGGCCACCTTGGGACGCGCGGCTGACACGGCGCGGATCAGCGTGGACTTGCCCGCGTTCGGCATGCCGAGCAGCCCCACGTCGGCCAGCAGCTTCAACTCCAGGCGCAGGTTGCGCGCCTCGCCCGGCGTGCCCGGGGTGAACTGGCGCGGCGAGCGGTTGGTGCTGCTCTTGAAGCGCGCGTTGCCCAGGCCATGAAAGCCGCCTTGCGCCACCTTGACGACCTGCCCCGCGCGCACCAGGTCGCCGATCTGTTCGCCGCTGTCCGCGTCGTACACCACCGTGCCTACCGGTACCGGAATATGCGCGTCTTCGCCGCTCTTGCCGGTACAGTCGCTGCCCATGCCCGCTTGGCCGTTTTTGGCGCGGAAATGCCGTTGGTGGCGGAAGTCCACCAGCGTATTAAGACCGCCATCGGCGACCAGATACACGCTGCCGCCGTCGCCGCCGTCGCCGCCGTTCGGGCCACCGAAGGGGACGAATTTTTCGCGCCGGAAGCTGACGCAGCCCTTGCCGCCCTTGCCCGCCTCAACGCGGATCACGGCCTCGTCTATAAATTTCATAGGGGAACTTGATAAAGCTATTTTATAACAGCAGGCGGGAGGAATTCCCTCTGCGGCGCAAAAAAGCCCCAGCCGCACCTTGATGCAAGGCGCGGTGGGGCCACTAATGGGATACTACTGACGTTGCCTGAACTTTATTTTTTAGACTTTTTCTTGGCCTTTTTAGCCTTGGCCTTCTTGGCCGGGGCTTTTTTCTTGGCAACCTTCTTCTTGGGCGCAGCTTTCTTCTTTGCCTTCATTGCTTTCTCCTTTTTGGTGGTCTTCTTGGGTGCAGCCTTCTTCTTTGCGGCTTTCTTCGCGGCTTTCTTCTTGGCCTTCTTGGGCGCAACCTTCTTCGGCGCAGCCTTCTTCTTGGCCTTCTTCGGTGCAGCCTTCTTCGCCGCCGGTTTCGCGGCGGTCGCCGCCGCCGCCGGGATCATCGGCCGCGGGGCCGGTGCGGCGGGCTTGGGTTCACTGGGAACACTAGGGCCCATCCCGCCGGGCGGGACGCCATAGGGCGGTGTTTCTTGAGTCATCGTTTTTCCTCCGCTGGG
>JAMCTV010000109.1 GCA_023381235.1 Gammaproteobacteria bacterium | reverse complement strand
GGAGGTTCAAATCCTCTCGCCCCGACCAAATCATTTTTTTACCGCTGTTATGCCATCCCTGGCGTGACTTCAATGTACTTATGCGCCCTGCCCGCACATCCTTGTGCGGACGCTCGCCCCGATCCAACTCGTTTTAGAAAAACATTTTTGTGTTAAAGTAAAGCCCCGGTTGAGTTCCGCTGCGCGCCATTCTGAGCATGGCCAGCCAGCTATAAATCCTGTTTTATAAATAAATTTTAGAGATTTTTCGCTGGCGTTTAGAACGACAAAATAACCTGATCAGAGATTCCTCGTAAGCCAAAAGGATTATATTATTCCATTCTGGAAAATCCCCTGGCGCTGTTATCCAGATCATTGGGGGAAACTCACCAAGCCGTCTTCGCCAAGGCGCTTGGAAAGCATACAGGAGGTCACAATGGCGATGAAATTCCTTTCAGGATTCAAATGGGGGGGGGGGGGGGGGGGTAACCCAGGGCAAGGGCATACGGGTGACGCAAAGGCAATGAAACTCCTTTCCGGATTGCGCGCCCGCTTGCTGCTGCTCGCTGCGCTGTCCCTACTGCCGGTGCTGGGCCTGGTGGTGTACAGCGCCATGGAACAGCGCGCCGCGGCGGCCGCGGCGAGTTGGGAAAAAGCCCTGCACCTGACGCGCTTTGCCGCGGTCGAATACGCACATCTGATTAACAATACCCGCCAACTGCTCGCCGTCTTGTCACGGCTGCCGGAGATGAGCGGCTCTCAACCTTCACGTTGTCAAGCGCTGCTTGCAGATTTGCGGCGGGACTATCCCTATTACGCCAATCTTGGGGTTATTGATCTTCACGGCGCAGTGGTGTGCAGCGCGCTCCCACTGTCCGAGCCGGTGAATGTCGCCGATCGCACCTATTTCCGCCGCGCGTTGGAGAAGCAACAGTTTGCCATCGGCGACTACCAGATCGGCCGCATCGCGCGCAAGGCCACTGTCAATTTCGGCTATCCCGCCTTCGATGAGAACGGCAACGTGCAGGCCGTGGTGTTTACCGCACTGGATTTGAGCTGGCTCAGCCAGTTGCCCACCAAGGGTGACCTGCCAGCCGAAGCAGTACTGACGCTGCTTGATCGCAGCGGCACGATTCTGGTGCGCCATCCCAATGCAGAACAGTGGATCGGAAAAACCGCACCGGAACTGGCCTTGGCCGGGAAAGAACTGGCGCAAAAGGACGAGGTAACCGTGGAGGCGCCGGGGCCGGGAGACAAGCCCCATCTTTACACCTTCAGCCGTCTGCATACCATGCACGGCGCTGGAGACATTATCCTCGCCATAGGCATCCCCGCGCATATTGCCTACGCGCAAGTAAACCGCACCCTCACGCGCAATCTGGGCTGGCTTGCGCTCGTGACGCTGCTGGCGTTTCTGGCCGCCTGGCGCGGCGGCGACGCCTTTATTCTGCGCCAGGTGCGCGCGCTGACCAGCGCGGCCAAACGTCTGGGCGCCGGGGATTTGCGCGCGCGCAGCGGCCACGCTCCCGGCGCTAGGGAATTGCAACAACTCGCAGCCAGCTTCGACGAGATGGCCGGAACGCTGGAGCGCTCCCAGCAGGAACACGTCCGGCAGCAGGAGCAGTTGAGCGAACTGAACCGTCTCTACGCCGTACTGAGTGCGATCAACCGTCTCATCTTACGCGTCCAGGATCGGCGGGAACTGCTGGAGGAGGCGTGCCAGATCGCCGTCACGCTGGGGCGTTTTCGCCTGGCTTGGATCGGCCTGCTCGACGGGGAACAGGGCGTGTTCAAGCCCGTCGCCCAGCGCGGCCTCGCGCAGGAATATCTGGATGCCCTGCTTGCCGCGCTGCGCCACGCCCCCGCCGGAAAAGCTGATCCGGTCGGCGCCGCCTTGAGTGCGGGCCGGCATTTCATGAGCGGTGATATTGGCCATGACGCCCGGCTTGTCCACTGGCGCGAAAGCGCTCAAAAATACGGTTTCCGCTCTTACGCCGCCTTCCCCTTGAAGACGGAAGGACGCGTGACCGGCGTTTTCAATCTCTACGCCCGCGAGGTGAACTTTTTCGACGCCGCCGAGATCAGTCTGCTGCAGGAACTCACGGATGATCTCAGCTACGCCCTCGCTACACGGGAAAGGGAAGTTCGTCATCAGCAAACCCAGGAAAAGATTGACTACCTCGCCTATCACGATGAGTTGACCGGCCTGCCCAATCGCGCCTTGTTCCTGCAACATATCGGGCATGCCCTCATTGACGCCGTCAAACAGCGCCACCTGATGACGGTATTATGTCTCGATCTGGACAATTTCAAGCACATCAATGACCTGGTGGGGCATGAGGCCGGGAACACGCTGCTTAAACTGGTCGCCGGTCGCCTCGCCGACGGCATGCGCACACAGGATATGGTGGCGCGACTGAGCGGCGACGAGTTCGCCATCGTCCTTACCGACCTTAAGGACGACAATGCCAGCGCCTTGGTCGCGCAAAAGATCATGAACCGCTTCATCCAGCCGCTTCACCTGCACGAGCGTGAAATCTTCATCAACCTGAGCATCGGCATCACCCTCTTCCCCCATGACGGCGACGATCCCGAAGAATTGCTCAAAAACGCCGAGACGGCCATGTATCAGGCGCGCAATCAAGGGGGGAATAATTATCAGTACTACTCGGCGCAGATGCGCGCCCTCGCCGACGAGCGCATGACGCTGGGAAACGCGCTGCGCCACGCGCTGGAGCGCCGCGAGATTTGCCTGCATTACCAGGCGCAGATTGAGCTGGCCACGGGCAAAATCACCGGCGCCGAGGCGCTGCTGCGCTGGCGCCATCCCGAACTGGGCGATATCCCGCCCTCCCGCTTCATCCCGATCGCGGAACAAACCGGGCTGATCGAAACCCTGGGCGAGTGGGCGCTGCGCAGCGCCTGCGCGCAGGTCCAGGCCTGGCGCAAGGCAGGGATCGTGGCGTTGCGCGTTGCGGTCAATCTCTCGGCGCGCCAGTTCTACCAGAAAAACCTGCTGGAAACCATCACCGCCATACTCAAAGGCACGGGACTCGACCCGCGCTGGCTGGACCTGGAATTGACCGAAAGCATCGTCATGCAGCAGGTGGAGACGACCGTGGACATATTGCGCGCGCTCAAGGCGATGGGAACGAGCATCTCCATTGACGACTTCGGCACCGGCTACAGCAGCTTGAGCTATCTCAAGAAATTCCCCGTGGATTTCCTCAAAATTGATCGCTCCTTCATCAGCGGCATCCCTTCCATCTCCGATGACACCGCCTTGACCGCCACGATCATCGCCATGGCGCACAGCCTGGGAATCAAAGTAGTCGCCGAAGGCGTGGAAACGGAACAGCAGGCGGCCTTTTTACGTGCCCACCAATGCGATGCCGGCCAGGGCTATTACTTCAGCAAGCCCCTGCCAGCGGAAGAATTCGCGCTGCTGTTGAAGCGCGAAATACAGGCGAAAAATCACTGATTATTTATTGATCGCCGGTGAATTATTCAGAAGCTCTTTATTGGGCTACGCAGACGGGATTTTACGGCGCGCTTCGAAAAAGCGGGACAGTATGGCCCCGCACTCGTCAGATAAAATGCCGCTCGCGTACTGAACACGGTGGTTTAATCTGCCGGAATCCAAAATATTAAAGACGCTTATAATGGCCCCTGCCTTGGGATCGCTCGCGCCAAACACCAGGCGCTTGATGCGCGCGTGCACCATCGCGCCCGCGCACATCACGCACGGCTCCAGCGTGACGTAGAGCGTGGCATCGTTTAACCGGTAATTGCCAAGTTTTTCCGCACCCGCGCGCAACGCCATGATCTCGGCGTGCGCAGTGGGATCGTGCGCGGCGATGGGTCGGTTCCAACCCTCGCCGATGAGTTCGTCATTCAGCACCAGCACCGCGCCCACCGGCACCTCGTCTTCTTGTTGCGCGCGCTCGGCGAGCTTGAGGGCGTAGCGCATCCATTCAATATCAGTTTCGAATTTCAAGTTTTTAGTTTCAAGCACCATACCTTGCTACTTGCCACTTCCATTACTCCCATTCTATCGTTGCCGGCGGCTTGCCGGAGATGTCGTACACCACGCGGCTCACGCCGGGGACTTCGTTGATGATGCGGGTGGAGACTTTATCCAGCATGTCGTAGGGAAGATGCGCCCAGTGGGCGGTCATGAAATCCACCGTTTCGACCGCGCGCAGGGCGATCACCGGCTCGTAGCGGCGCGCGTCGCCCATCACGCCCACCGATTTCACCGGCAGGAATACGGCGAAGGCCTGGCTTACCTTGTCGTACAAGTCATGTTTGCGCAGTTCTTCGATAAAAATCGCGTCCGCCAGGCGCAAGGTATCGGCGTGGTCTTTTTGCACCTCGCCCAGGATGCGCACACCTAAGCCAGGGCCGGGGAACGGATGACGATACACCATTTCATAGGGCAGGCCCAGTTCCACGCCAAGTTTACGCACCTCATCCTTGAACAACTCGCGCAGCGGTTCAAGCAATTTGAGCTTCATCTTTTCCGGCAGGCCACCGACGTTATGATGCGATTTGATGACATGCGCCTTGCCTGTTTTGATAGCGGCAGACTCGATCACATCAGGATAGATCGTACCCTGCGCAAGCCACTTGATGTTCTTGAGTCCGGCGGCCTGCTCCTCAAACACTTCAATGAACGCCTGGCCGATGCGCTTGCGCTTGTCTTCGGGATCGGTCATCCCTTTCAGTGCCTCCAGAAAGCGCCGCTCGGCGTCCACCTTGATGACCTTGATGCCCATGTGAGTGGCGAAGGTGGTCATGACTTGATCCGCTTCGTTGAGCCGGAGCAGGCCGTTGTCCACAAACACGCAGGTGAGTTGGGAACCTATGGCCTTGTGCAACAGCGCCGCCACCACCGAGGAGTCCACGCCGCCGGAAAGGCCGAGCAATACGTCGTCCTTCCCCACCTGCTTGCGTATCTGCTCGATGCTGTCGCTGACGATGTTGCGTGCGGTCCATAACGGCTCTGCGCCGCAGATGTCGAGCACGAAGCGTTGCAGGATGCGCGCGCCCTGGCGCGTGTGAGTCACTTCGGGATGGAATTGCACGCCGTAAAAATGGCGGGCTTCATCGGCCATGCCCGCGATGGGCGAGCTGTGCGAGGTGGCGATGAGTTTGAAGCCGGGCGGCAGGCGCATCACGCGGTCGCCGTGGCTCATCCACACGTCAAGCAGGCCGTGGCCTTCCTCGTTGGTGCGGTCTTCAATGTCGCGCAACAATTCCGAGTGTCCGCGCGCGCGCACCTCGGCGTAACCGAACTCACGCTGCAACGCGCTCTCCACTTCGCCGCCCAGTTGCGCGGCCATGGTCTGCATACCGTAGCAGATGCCCAGCACCGGCACGCCAAGCTCAAATACCTGCTGCGGCGCGCGCGGCGTGCCGGTGAGCGTCACCGATTCCGGTCCGCCGGAGAGGATGATGCCTTTGGGACGGAAGGCGCGCAGCGCGGCGTCGCTGATGTCCCAGTGATGTATTTCGCAATACACGCCGATCTCGCGTACGCGCCGCGCAATAAGCTGGGTGTATTGCGCACCGAAGTCGAGAATCAGGATGCGCTGGGCGTGGATGTTATGCATAGAGAAAATAGAAAAGATACAAGAGAAAAGTACAAAATAGACGGCTCATCTGGATCAAGACGTTTCTTTTCTCTTTTCTCTTGCCTCTTTTCTCTGCTTTCAGTCAATCCGGTAATTCGGCGCTTCCTTGGTGATGGTCACGTCGTGCACGTGGCTTTCGCGCATGCCCGCCGCGCTGATGCGCACGAAGTGCGGCTTGGTGCGCATGGCGTCCATGGTATGGCAGCCGGTATAGCCCATGCTGGCGCGCAGGCCGCCGAGCAGTTGATGGATGATGGCCTGCACGCTGCCTTTGTACGGGACGCGCCCTTCGATACCTTCCGGCACCAGCTTTTCCATCTCGCGCACGTCTTCCTGGAAGTAACGCTCGCTTGCGCCGCGCCCTTGCGTCATGGCGCCGAGCGAGCCCATGCCGCGGTAGGACTTGTAGGAACGACCTTGATAGAGTTCAACTTCGCCCGGCGCCTCTTCGGTACCCGCGAACAGGCCACCGATCATGACGGAGTGCGCGCCCGCCGCGATGGCCTTGGCGAGATCGCCCGAATAACGGATACCGCCGTCGGAGATAAACGGCACGCCGCTGCTTTTGAGCGCCTCGGCCACATCCAGAATCGCGCTCAACTGCGGCACGCCCACGCCGGTGACCACGCGCGTGGTGCAGATGGAACCCGGCCCGATGCCGACCTTGATCGCGTCCGCGCCAGCCTCGACCAGCGCCAGCGCCGCCGCGCCGGTGGCCACGTTGCCGCCGACCACCTGCACATCGGCATAGCTCTTTTTCAGCCAGCGCACTTTATCGAGCACAAATTGCGAGTGCCCGTGCGCGGTGTCCACCACAATCACGTCCACACCGGCGGCGACCAGCGCGCTCACGCGCTCTTCAGTGTCGGGGCCGGTGCCCACCGCCGCGCCCACGCGCAAGCGTCCCTGGCTGTCCTTGCAGGCATATGGATTCTCTGTGGCCTTCTGGATGTCCTTGAAGGTAATCAGGCCGCGCAAATGAAACTTGTCATTCACCACCAGCACCTTTTCGATGCGATGCTGGTGCAGCAGTTTCACGGCTTCATCGCGGCTTGCGCCTTCGCGCACCGTCACCAGGCGCTCCTTGGGCGTCATGATGGACGATACCGGTTTGTCATACTGCGTGATAAAACGCAGATCGCGCCCGGTGACGATGCCAACCAGTTCTTCGCCTTCTACGACGGGCACGCCGGAGATGTTGCTGGCGCGCGTCAGGGCCAGCACTTCGCCGATACTGGTGTTGGGGGAAACGGTGATCGGGTCGCGGATCATCCCGCTCTCGAATTTTTTCACCTGGCGTACATGGCGCGCCTGATCCTCCACGGACATGTTTTTGTGGATGAAACCGATGCCGCCTTCCTGCGCCAGGCTGATCGCCAGGCGCGCCTCGGTAACGGTGTCCATGGCGGCGGAGACCAGCGGGATGTTGAGTTTGATCTCGCGCGTGAGCGGTGTGGCGAGCTCCACCTGCTTGGGCAGCACCGTGGAGTGGGCAGGCACCAGCAGCACGTCGTCGAAGGTGAGACCCTGGCTCCCAACACGCATGGCAGGTTTCCTGATTTAAGGCCGGTAAAACAACTAATTATATTATTTTTTCGTCCCCAGGTAAATGACTCACGCGCACCGCTCCCGCAGGGCGCGCGGGTGAGTTATCATTGGTCCATGCAGGAGCCATCTCCCCCAACCGGCCAGGTACGTGACGTCTACAGCGTGTCGCGCCTCAACCGTGAGGCGCGCGCGCTCCTGGAGGGCGGCCTGCCCCTGCTGTGGGTAGAAGGCGAAATCTCCAACCTCGCCCGCCCATCCTCCGGGCATCTGTATTTCACCCTGAAGGATGAACAGGCGCAGGTGCGCTGCGCCCTATTTCGCATGAACGCCCTGCGCCTCGGTTTCGCGCCGGAAAACGGCGCACAGGTGCTGGCGCGGGCGCGGGTCAGCCTGTATGAGGCGCGCGGAGAGTTCCAGCTCATCGTGGAGCACCTGGAGCCTGCCGGTGAAGGCGCATTGCGCCGCGCCTTTGAATTGCTAAAGCAGCGTCTTGCGGCGGAAGGTTTGTTCGATGAAGTGCGCAAAAAACCTTTACCCGCCCTGCCCGGTCAAGTCGGCATCCTCACCTCGCCCAGCGGCGCGGCGCTGCGCGATATTCTCACCACGCTGCGGCGGCGCTTTCCCGCTCTGCCGGTGCTGAT
>JAMCTV010000108.1 GCA_023381235.1 Gammaproteobacteria bacterium | reverse complement strand
TTCCGTGACCGGCTCGCCGAGGTAGTCCTCGGCGGTCTTTTTCATTTTCATCAGCACGCGCGCGGAGACTTCGGGCGGCGCCATCTTCTTACCCTGCGCCTCCACCCATGCGTCGCCATTGTCGGCGGGCACGATGCCGTAAGGCACCAGTTTGATGTCCTTCTGTACCACGGCGTCGGTGAAACGGCGGCCGATGAGGCGCTTTACGGCGTAGAGCGTGTTTTTGGGATTGGTGACTGCCTGGCGCTTGGCGGGCTGGCCCACCAGCACCTCGCCGTCGTTGGTAAAGGCGACGATGGAAGGCGTGGTGCGGTCGCCCTCGCTGTTTTCAATCACGCGCGGCTTGCCCCCCTCCATCACCGCGACGCAGGAATTCGTAGTACCCAAATCTATGCCGATAATCTTGCCCATTTTTTAATTCTCCTTGATAAACAACGGCATGTGCGACTTTTGTGCACTCTGCCGTGATAGTAGGGTATATAAGGCTAGGTAAGCATGGTTTCAAGCCCCGGCGTCAGCGGCAGGCGCCTTGGCTACGATCACCAGCGCCGGGCGTATGACCCGGTCATGCAGCAGATAGCCCTTTTGACACACGGTGAGCACGGTGTCCGGCGCGCTGTCTGACGATTCCACTGCCGACATCGCCTGATGCAACTTGGGGTCGAACTTTTGCCCCACGGGGTCCAGCGTCTTGACGTTGAATTTGTCCAGTACGTTGCCGAGCAACTTGTGGGTGAGCGTCATGCCCTCCACCAGTTTGTCCACCGCGCCTTGCCCGGCCGCCGCAGCCAGCCCCGACTCCAGGCTGTCCAGCACCGGCAGCAATTCGCCGATGATGCGCTCCAGGCCATATTTGTGCGCGGCCTCGATATCGCGTTCGGCGCGCTTGCGGAAATTCTCCAGCTCGGCGCGCGCGCGCAACACCTGATCCCAGTGTGCATCCGCCTTGGCGCGCGCGTCTTCCAGCAGCAGGTGCAACTCTTGTGCCCCGGCCGCAGATGTCTGTTCACCGCCAGCCGTTACGTTTTCTTCGGTCATAAGTCGCTCTAATGATTAAAATTGACAATTAAAATACGGGCGTTCAGCGCTGAGTCAAGGCCGCACCAAGCAACTTGGCGGTGATATCCACCAGCGGGATCATGCGTTCATAGCCCATGCGCGTCGGCCCCACCACGCCCAGCACACCGGCCACCTGGCCGCCGGCCTCATAAGGCGCGGTGATCAGGCTGTAATCCTCCAGCGCGTCATAACCCGACTCCGCGCCGATGAAGATTTGCACTCCTTTCGCGTGCAGGCATTGATCGAGCAGGTGCAGGATATCGCGTTTCTCGTTAAACACCTCGAACAACTGGCGCAGCTTTTCCACGTTGTCGGTCTCCGCGCGCGACAGCAAATGCGCCTGCCCCTTTACCACGTAATCCGGCGCGGGCTCCGGTACGGCAAAGGCCTTGTCCGCCATCTCGATAGCCAGACGCATCATGTCGTTCATGCGCTCGCGCGTCTCTTGCAGTTCCCTGAGCAGGGTCTCGCGCACCTTGTGCAAATCCTGTCCCGCGCACAGGCTGTTAAGATAATTCGCCGCCTGTTGGAGTTCGGACGGGCTGTATTGGCGCGCGGTATGTATGATGCGATTTTGCACTTCGCGCTCGTTGGTAACGAGTATCACCAGTACGCGGTTCTCCGACAGCGGTAAAAACTCCACCTGGCGCAACACCGGCTGGAAACGGCGCGGCAACAACACCAGGCTCGCCAGCTTGCTCACCTCGGACAGCACATTGGAGGCGGTCTCCATGAGATCGCTGAGATTCTTGTCCGGGTCCAGCTCGGTTTGCAGCCGCTGCACCTCGCCGCTTGCGAGCGGCTGGATAGTAAGCAGGCTGTCCACGAAAAGGCGGTAGCCCTGCGCGGTGGGGATGCGCCCGGCCGAGGTGTGCGGCGCGCTGATCAGGCCCATGTCCTCCAGATCGGCCATCACGTTGCGGATGGTCGCCGGGCTCAGTTCAAAGCCCGTATCGCGCGCCAGCGCGCGCGAACTTACCGGCTGCCCCTCGCTGATGTAACGCTCCACCAGCACGCGCAACAACTGCCGCGCACGGTCACTGATGATAGCCGGATTGCTCACCATAACGCCCTGACTTTACTGAAAATTCAGCATTATTTTAGCACTCTCATGAGTCGAGCGCCAGCATGATCGCAACTTATCGCACCGCCTTCAGGACACGCCCAGCGCTAAAAATTCACCCTGCGAGGCCAGCCAAGGATGGATGAAGCGTAGGCGATATGTTAAGTTTGCGCTATGTCATCAGTCGCAAAATCCAAATCCATACAAGCGTTTAAGCGCGCCGGTCTGATCGGCAAGTACGGCGATCCCGGCGTGGGGGGTACGCTTGCCAAGCTGAGCGGCTATCTCAAGCAGCGCCACATCGAGGTGTTGCTGGATGACGGTACGGCGCAGTTGCTGCCGGTTCACGGTCTGGAGACCGGTTCGCGCGATGAGATCGGCAGGCGCTGCGACCTGGCGATCGTGGTCGGCGGCGACGGCACCTTGCTCAACGCGGCGCGCTCGCTGGTGAGCTTCGGCATCCCGCTGCTTGGCGTGAATCTGGGGCGGCTCGGCTTTCTGGTGGATATTTCATCGGACGAAATGGCGCAGCGCCTGGATCATATTCTCGCCGGGAATTATCTTGAGGAAAAGCGGCTGCTGCTGCACGCCTCCGTTGAGCGTGGCGGCGAAACAGTCAGCGCGAGCGATGCGTTTAATGACGTGGTGCTGCACAAATGGGATGTCGCGCGCATGATCGAATTCGACGTGCACATCAACGGGCAATTCGTGAACACCTACCGCTCTGACGGCATGATCGTCTCCACTCCCACCGGCTCGACGGCGTATGCCTTGTCCAGCAACGGGCCGATCCTGCACCCCACGCTCGATGCGCTGGCGTTGGTGCCGATCTGTCCGCACACCATGAGCAACCGGCCCATCGTGGTGGAAGGCGGCAGCCGCATCGAGATCAAGGTGGATGAGGCCAGCGCAAAAAACGCGCGCATCACCTGTGACGGGCAGATCAGTCTGGACCTCACGCCCGGCGCACGCGTCGTCATCCGCAAAAAGGAACAGTGCATCCGGCTTATCCACCCCGCCAACTATGACTACTACCAAATGCTGCGCGCCAAGCTGCATTGGGGAGAGACTTTTTAGCAAGGGCCGTTCATGCTGACGCATCTTGGCATCCGCGATTTCGCCATTATTGAAAACCTGGAACTCGATCTCGGCGCGGGCATGACCGTGCTCACCGGCGAGACCGGCGCGGGCAAGTCCATCATCGTGGACGCGCTGCTGCTCGCGCTGGGCGGGCGCGCCGAGAACGGCATGATCCGCCATGGCGCGACGCGCGCCGAGATCAGCGCCAGCTTCGATCTTGGCAAAATCGCGCGCGCGCGCGAGTGGCTGAACGGGCATGATCTGGACGATGCGCCGGATTGTGTGCTGCGCCGCATCATCACCCTGGAGGGCCGTTCAAAAGCATACATCAACGGTTCCACTGTCCCGCTGCAACTCTTGCAGGAACTGGGCGACCTGCTGGTGGACATCCACGGCCAGCACGAGCACCAGTCGCTGCTACAGCGCAACGCGCAGCGCGAGCATCTGGACGATTACGCCGGGCACGCGCCGATGCTGGCCGATCTCGCGTCATTGCATAAGCGCTGGATCAGCAGCACGCGCGAACTGGACACGCTGCTGCGCGCCCAGAGCGAACGTGAAACCCGTCTCACCCTGCTGCGCTACCAGGTGCAGGAGCTGGATGCGCTGAAGCTGGAGCCGGACGAGTGGCCGGCGCTCAATGCCGAACATGCGCGGCTTGCCAATGTAAACCGCCTGCTGGAAGCCACGCAGGGCGCGCTCTCCGCATTATATGAAAATGAACAGGGCTCGGCCCTGGGTCTGCTCACGCACAGCGCGAATGAGTTGCAGAAGCTGCATGAGTACGACACCGGGCTGATTAAGCTGAGCGAATTGCTCGACGGCGCGGCGATACAACTGCAAGAGGCGGTGAACGAACTGCGTCACTATCTCGACCACCTGGAAGGCGACCCTGAGCGCCTGCACAAGGTGGAGCAGCGTCTTGCCACTATTCATGATCTGGCGCGCAAGCATCGTATAACCCCTGATGAATTACCTGATCTGCACCGGCGCCTGGCAGAGGAGCTGGCCAATATCGAAGGCGCCGACGCGCGCCTGGATCAACTGCAGAAGGAAGCGGCGGCGGCGCGCCAGGCGTATCTCATGCTGGCGGAAAAATTGAGCGCCGCGCGCGCCAAACAGGCCAAGGAGTTGCAAAAACAGGTGACGGCGCGTATGCAGCAACTCGGCATGCCGGGCGGGCGGTTTGAGATTCAGCTTGAACGTGTGGCGGAAGACCAGTATTCGGCGCACGGCCTGGAGCGCGTGGAATTTCTGGTAAGCGCCAACCCCGGCCAGCCGCTCAAGCCCCTGAATAAGGTCGCCTCCGGCGGCGAGCTGTCGCGCATCAGCCTTGCCATCCAGGTTATCAGCGCGCAGAGCGGGCGCATCCCGACCTTGATCTTCGATGAAGTGGATGTCGGCGTGGGCGGCGGCGTGGCCGAGATCGTGGGACAGCAGTTATGCGCGTTAAGCGAACAGCGACAGGTATTGTGCGTGACGCACTTGCCGCAAGTGGCGGCGCAAGGACGGCATCACATTCAGGTGAGCAAGGAAACCAAAAAAGACGCCACCAGAATCACGCTGCGCCCGCTCGGCGCGGAGGAACGGCGGGATGAGATCGCGCGCATGCTGGGCGGAGTGAAAATAACCGAACAGACGCTGGCGCACGCCGGCGAGATGCTGGACAACGCTCAACTCGGGGAGTCAAAAGTCAAAAGAGCCAGGAGCTAGTCTACGCGTTACCAGTAACGTACGCGGCCTGTATCCAGGTGCACGAAATTGGAGCCGCGGTAATAACCCACCCCGCCGCCCCGCAAGGCCACCGCCGCCTTGCGCACCTGCGCGAGATCGCGCCCCGGCACGCGGATGTCTATCGCCATGCCGTGCAGATGCAAGCTGTGTTTGGCCACGCCGCCGCTGCGCTTCGCCAGCCTGGCGTTGGTTTCCGGGGAGCGATAGGCCGAAATGATGTGGAACGGCTCGCGCGTGTCCAGTTTCAGCCTCAATTCGTACAACAGGTCGAGCACGCGCGCGTCCATTTCGCCCACATCGCCGCTGTAATGATCGCGCAGCACATGGTTGATCTCGCCAAGCGCTTCGGGAATATACGCCCCCTCTGTACTGTACACCACTTTGAGCTTTTCGCCGGTGTGCGTGTTGTAGAAGCCGAGTTCGCGTGCAGGGTTTACGCTGCGGCTCGGCCTGGCCCGGGCCGTCGCGGGCAACAGCCCCGCCACGCCCGCCGCCACGCCGAGCTTCAGGAAGCGGCGCCGGTTCAAGGCTTGCTGTCCGCACTCGCTGCTCCCCTGCCACTGCTTGTTAATCTTGTCACTACTCATGACTTGCCTCCCGCTGACTCACTTCCGCTGCAACCTGCGCGCCGACCTCGCGCGCCAGACCTTCCTTCTGTTTGATGACCTGCGCCACCTTTTCCCAGTCTATCATCTCTGTTATGTCGGCCTCGGCGGCCAATTCTTGCACCCTTTGTAACGGATTACCCCCCTGTTTGTAAACATCCGGATGCGCCTCAAGAAAGATGCGTCCGTCCGGGAGCTGTGCCAGCAAAACAGGACGATATATGATTTTACCTGCAAGATTAACGGAGATATTAGCAAATAGCGCGAAGATGTCGTCAGGATGCAGCCGTATGCAGCCGTGGCTTTGGAACCGGTATACACTGGTCGGCGCGATGGTGCCGTGTATCCCGATGGCAGGCAAGCTCAGTCCCAGCCAGTATTTCCCCAGCGGGTTATTGGGGCCGGGCGGAACCTGGGTTATCACCTCCTTCCCCTCCAGGCGCATTTCCTCCTGGATGGAGAGCGGCACATCCCAGGTAGGGTTTTCCTCCATGGTCAACACCTTGAACTTGCCTGTGGGCGTAGGCCAGTCGGGGCGTCCCAGGCCGACCGGATAAGAAGCGGAAAGCGCCTCATCCTTGAAGAAAAACAGCATGCGCTGCGGCAGATTGATGAGGATGCCCGCGCTCAAATGCTCCGGCACGATGTGCCGGTTCTCGACAAACAGCTCTTGCGCGGGCTGGAGACGCGCATTGGATTCCAGACCATTGAGGCGCGCGAGCAGCGCCGCATCCACGCCGAACCGCGAGCCGACTCTGCCGAGCGAATCGCCCTTTTGCACCATATAGGTAAACTCGCCGCCGCTGAGGGTGTCGGGCAGGCGTGGCGTGTCGTTTGCGGCGGCGACTGCGCTGGCCGCGGCCAGCAGGCAGGAGAGTATCCGGTTTTTCATTATTTTTTTACAAACCCGCCCGGTGAGGTTTAATTTACGCCGGACGTCAAACTATACAACCCCGGCGATTAGGCCCCTTTAGCGCGCTGGCAGGCCGCGCAGATGCCATAAATGTAGAGCGAATGATCGGTCATGGAAAAGCCGGCCTTTTTGGCGATGGTGCGCTGGCGCTCCTCGATCATTTCGTCCATGAACTCCTCGATCTTACCGCACTTCACGCACAGGATATGATCGTGATGCTTGCCTTCATTGAGCTCGAACACCGAGTGGCCGCCCTCAAAGTGCTGACGCGATACCAGCCCGGCGGATTCAAACTGGGTCAGCACGCGGTACACGGTGGCGAGGCCCACGTCTTCGCCGCCTTCGAGCAGGCTCTTGTAGATGTCCTCGGCGCTCAGGTGGCGCTCCGGACTGCTTTCCAGCATCTGCAGAATCTTGATGCGTGGTAAGGTGGCCTTGAGCCCTGCGCTTTTCAAATCGCGGCTTTCAGCCTGAGTTCCCGTTTCCGTAGTCCGTTTCACTTAAAAGCGCCCTTGCGTTATCATGCAACATTCATTGAACATCAACCGTCCAGCCCCGCCATGCATAAGCTTCGCATTGTTTCGCTCCTGAGCGCAAGTCTCGCGCTTGCGGGCTGCCCCTCCGTGCCCATCCCCGGCGTCCATAAGATAGACATCCAGCAGGGCAACGTCATCACCCAGGAGATGGTAAGCAAGCTCAAGCCCGGCATGACCAAAAACCAGGTCAAGTTCGTGCTCGGCACCCCGCCCATCACCGACGCCTTCCATCAGGACCGCTGGGACTACATATACAGCCTGCAACAGGGTGGCGGTGAGCGCCAGCAGCGGCGTCTCACGCTGTTCTTCGATGACGATAAGCTCACCCGCATCGAAGGTGACATCAAGCCCGCAGCGGCAGGCCAGGAGCCGCCCGCCGCAACCGCCGTCCCGTCAGACCCGCCCTAAGTGTAGTAGTGCGCCACTCTGTTTGGCGCTTATCAATCCGGATCGGCATGGCGGTCTAAAATCCCCCGGCCGTTCGACAAGCTCACGGTCACCCCCTTTGAAAAAGGGGGTCAAGCGGCAGCGAGGGGGGATTTGAGGCCGCAGGTAGGCTATTTTTCAACAGCCACTGACCTACGCCGCTACTTACCCTGCTGTTCGGCGCGCTGCTTGCGCACCTGCTTGGGGTCGGCGATGAGCGGCCGGTTGATCTCCACCCGGTCGCGCGCGCGCAGGGGTTGGTTGAGCCTGGCGAGCTTGCCGTACACGCTCACCTTGTTCACGTTGAGATCAATCTCCGGGAAACGCTCCAGGATGCCGGAGGCATGGATCGCCTGCTCCAGGGTGCTGCCCACGGGTAATTCCAGCGGCAGAATCACCTGCACGTCCGGCCGCGCATAGGCGACCTCCACGTTGATGGTCTGCGCGTCAGCGTTTGCCATAGACTTGCCTCGCGCGCTCGCAAAAAGCATCCACCAGGCTGTTGCTGATCTGGTGGAACACCGGGCCGAACGCCAGCCCCACCAATCTGTTATGAAACTCGAAATCGAGATCGAGGCTCACCTTGCAGGCCTCCTGGCTCAACGCATCGAAGCGCCAAAAACCCTCCAGATGCCGGAACGGCCCCTCCACCAGGCGCATCTCGATCATCTTGTTTTTTTGCAGCCGGTTGCAGGTGGTGAAGGACTTGTGCATCCCCCCGTAGACGATTTCCATCTCACCGTGCACCTCATCCTCGTTGCGGCTCAACTCGCGCGAGGCGCGGCACCAGGGCAGGAATTTGTGATAGGAGCCGACGTCATCCACCAGTGCGTACATGTCGCCCGCAGCATAGGGTACCAGCGCGCTTTTGCTAATCATGGCGCTATTATCGCCGACTTCCCGAAACGGCTCAACGCGCCCATCAATCCCTGTTATTCCGGCGACGCAGGCACTATATAATGCTCCTATGAGCAAAGAGAAGCCCGCGCCGCGCACCGTCGCCGTCAACAAGAAGGCGCGCCATGACTATTTTCTGGAGGACCGCGTCGAGGCCGGCATTGCCCTGCAAGGCTGGGAAGTCAAAAGCCTGCGCGCCGGGCATATACAATTAAAAGAAAGCTATGTGCTGCTGAAAAACGGCGAGGCCTGGCTGTTTGGCGCCCACATCTCCCCTCTTCTCACGGCCTCCACCCACATCCACCCCGACCCCTTGCGCACGCGCAAGCTGCTGCTGCACAAGGACGAACTGAACAAGTTGATCGGCGCGGTGGAGCGCAAGGGCTACACCCTGGTGCCGCTTTCGATTTACTGGAAAAACGGCCGCGCCAAACTGGAAGTTTCGCTCGCCAAAGGCAAACAAACACACGACAAGCGCGATACCGAACGCGAGCGCGACTGGCAGCGCGAGAAGCAGCGCTTGCTGAAAACACGCTAAATTTATTTGACACCTGTACCGTTATAGGTTACAGTCATCAGTGATAAAATCTTTTCGCCATAAAGGGCTGGAGAAGTTCTATAAAACCGGCAGCAAGGCGGGCATTATGCCCATACACGCAAAACGTCTGCGGTTGATCTTGGCTCACTTGGATCTTGCCGAAGAGCCACGGGAAATGGGGCTGCCTGGACTAGGCCTGCACCCGTTGGCAG
>JAMCTV010000107.1 GCA_023381235.1 Gammaproteobacteria bacterium | reverse complement strand
GTGTATCCGGTAAGTTTCGATATTCCCGGCCCCGTTTTTACTTGTATCTTGCAACTTGTATCTTGTATCTGCCTTTAACTTACTTGCCCAGCGTATCCAACGCCTTCTGGAAGCGGTTGGCGTGCGAGCGTTCGGCCTTGGCCAGGGTCTCGAACCAGTCGGCGATTTCGCTGAAGCTTTCGTCGCGCGCGGTCTTCGCCATCCCCGGGTACATGTCGGTGTACTCGTGCGTCTCACCGGCGATGGCCGCCTTCAAATTGTTGGAGGTGGAACCAATGGGAAGATCGGTGGCCGGATCGCCGCAGGCCTCCATATACTCCAGGTGGCCGTGTGCATGGCCGGTTTCACCTTCAGCAGTGGAGCGGAACACAGCGGAGACGTCATTGTAGCCTTCCACGTCAGCCTTGGCGGCGAAGTACAGATAACGGCGGTTGGCCTGGGATTCGCCCGCGAAGGCGTACTTCAGATTGTCATGGGTTTTGCTGCCTTTGAGTTGCATAGCACGTACCTCACAGTTTAGGTTAAGAAGTTGGTGGGGCCGCCTCAGGGGCGGTGTGTATCTTAATTTAGACTATGTCTAAATCTCTGTCAAGCCCGATTGACAGACTCAAGTACAGACGCAACGGCCGCTGGTTTACTGCATTCCGGCATAGCCGGCATAAACATTATAATCCGTAGCCGCTCATCGCGCCAGTTTTCAAGCCGCAGGCTGCGGCACTTCCACCAGCAGCGCGCCGGTGAGTATCACAAAGGCGCGCACCAGCAGCGCCGCCTGGCCTTGCGCGCGGTGCTCGGCGCGCACGCTGTCATCCCGGCGCAGCAGGCGCAACGCGGTCTTGATCTGCATCGCATACACGGTGTACAGCATGGCCAGCAGCAAAAAATGCGTCCACAGCAAAAACGAGGTGAGCTCGCCCTCTACAATCAGGCGCCGGTGCCAGTCCTTGCTGAGATAGAGGTAGAACGGCACGGCGAGATCAAACAGCATCACCGAGATCATCACCGGCACATGCAGCACGCGCCGCTTGGCGTAACGAAACGCAATCAGCATCAGCACATAAGTGGCCAGCGCCGCCAACACTGTGCCCGCTAACATTCCAGCTTCCCTTTCATCATTTCCGGCTGTCAGATTAAGGCTCTTGTCCCGTATTATAGGACTCTGCTAGAGTGTCGGCTTGAGTATTACTGGACTTGTAACAGTATGATGAACCCCGCTTCCGCACCCTTCCCCATTAAACGCTACGCCATCGCGCTGATCGCGCTCAGCCTGGCCGCGCTCGCTGTGACGCTTTATCAGTGGATAGAGCTCGCCGTGATGCGCAGCGGCGGAAGCGCGCCACTATGCACGATCAGCGCCACGTTCAACTGCGCCGGGGTGTGGAACTCGGCGTTAAGCGAGAGCGTGCATCGTTACACCGGCATTCCCGTCGCGGGCTGGGGAGTAGCCTGGAGCGTGGCCGCCCTGATATTGTCCGGCCTGCTCTGGCAACGCGCACGCCAGTCACAACCTACAGCAGACACTATCTTGGCGCTGCGCCTTCTCACCGGCGCGGGCGCGCTCATCGCCGTACTGCTGCTCGGTTACAGCGCGGCGATCAAGGTGTTCTGCCCCACCTGCATCGTGTTTTATCTTTTGGTCTGGGGCTCGGCCTGGCTTGCCTTCTTCAAGTTGAAACCCGAAAGCACAAGCTGGGCACAACCCTTGCTGCTCACCGGCGGCGTGCTCGCCGTCATCCTGGCGGCGCTCATTTATCCCGGCCTGCGCACGCCGGTTAAAGACCTGGCCACGGCGGCGCTTTCCGCCGTGACGCGGGAAGCGGATACCGCGGCATCCATGGAGCAAAAAGAATCGCCGCCGCTCAATGAGTTTCTCGCCTCGCTGCCGCCGGGAGTGCAGCAGGCCACCAGTGCATCACTCGACATCTACCGCCGCTCCAAGCCCATCCCCACCATGCCGGACCCGAAACGCGTGAGCTTCGGCCCGGCACTTGCGCCGGTACACCTCGTCGAGTGGACCGACATCCGCTGCCCGCATTGCAAAAGCATGGAACAGGCGCTGGAGGAGATACGGCGCATCACCCCCGCCGGTTCGTGGACGCAAGAGTCGCGCCACTATCCGCTCGACACGCAATGCAACCGCTATGCGCTGCGTGACGGCGGGGGCATCAGTTGCCTTGGGGCGAGGGTGCAGATTTGTTTACGCGGAACCCCGGAGTTCTCGCGCGTGCGCGGCGCGATGTTCGCGCAGCAGGACAGTCTGAGCATCGAGCGCATCTGGCAAATCACCGCAGGCGGTGATACGGCCAAGCGTAAATCGCTTGAGACTTGCGTCAACTCTCCCGAAACCGAACGCATCCTGCAGGAAGACATCGAATTGGCCGAAAAACACGACTTTACTGGCACGCCGCTCGTCGTCGTCAACGGCCGCAAAGGCACGGCCGTGCGGCCTTCATCTATAGCATGATCCTCGCCAAGGGCCAGGACAATGATCCGGCCTTCGCCATGCTACCCCCGCCCCCGGCGCCGTAAGTCACACGCAATACGGTCAATTACTGCAGACGCACAAAAAACAAAACCCCGTGAAGATATCTTCACGGGGTTTTGTTTTCCAACTACCCTGATAACAAATCAGCGCTTGCCGGCTGTGACCTTGGCTTTGCCCGCGGTGACGCGCGGGTCGAGTTCGCCCTTGGCGTAGCGCTTGGTCATGATCTCCAGATTGACGGGTTTGATCTTGGCCGCCTGGCCCGCGCAGCCGAACGCCTCGTAGCGCAGCTTGCAGATTTCCATCATGGCCTTGGTGGAGGCCTTGAAGAACTTGCGCGGGTCGAATTCGGACGGGTCTTCCGCCATCGCCTTGCGCATCGCGCCGGTGGCGGCGAGACGCAGGTCGGTGTCTATGTTCACCTTGCGCACGCCGTGCTTGATGCCCTGCTGTATCTCTTCCACCGGCACGCCGTAGGTCTCGCGGATTTCACCGCCGTATTTGTTGATGATCTCCAGCCAGTCTTGCGGCACGGAGCTTGATCCGTGCATCACCAGATGGGTATCCGGGATGCGCGCGTGGATTTCCTTGATGCGCTGGATGGCGAGGATGTCGCCGGTGGGTGGGCGGGTGAACTTGTACGCGCCGTGGCTGGTGCCGATGGCGATGGCCAGGCTGTCCACCTTGGTGTCGGCGACGAACTGAGCGGCCTCTTCCGGATCGGTGAGCAACTGGGAATGATCGAGCGTGGCGTCGGAACCGTGGCCGTCTTCCTCGCCCATCTTGCCGCTCTCCAGCGAGCCCAGACAGCCGAGTTCGCCTTCCACCGACACGCCGCAGGCGTGCGCGATTTCCACCACCTTGCGCGTGACCTCGGCGTTGTACTCGTACGAAGCCGGGGTCTTCATGTCTTCCTTCAGCGAGCCGTCCATCATCACCGAGGTGAAGCCGCTCTGGATGGAGCGTATGCACACCGCGGGCGAGGCGCCGTGATCCTGGTGCATCACGACGGGAATATGCGGATACATCTCGACCGCCGCCCACATCAGGTGGCGCAGGAACGGCTCGCCCGCATAGGAGCGTGCGCCGGCCGAGGCCTGCATGATGACTGGCGCGCCGACCGCATCGGCGGCCTGCATGATGGAGTGCATCTGCTCCATGTTGTTGACGTTGTAGGCGGGCACGCCGTAGCCGTGTTCGGCGGCGTGGTCCAATAATTGACGCATGGAAATCAAGGGCATGATGTACCTCCTTTCAAGACTGTATAGATGTTGAGTTAGCTTATTTTATAGCGTCACGCCCTATTTAGGTAGGGCGAGTTGCGCGGTATTTTACGGCGCCACCATATCTCCGACGCGCACGATTTTCATGGCGTTGGTGCCGCCGTGCATGCCCATGAGATCGCCCTTGGTAATGATGAGCAGATCGCCGTCACGCACCGCGCCGCGCCGCACCAGTTCGTCCACCGCTTCCTTGTTGACCTCGGCATGATTGGTGCTGGGAATATCGAAACTTACCGGATACACGCCGCGGTACAGCGTCACCTTGCGCCGCGTCTCGGCGTGTTTGGTGAGCGCATAGATCGGAATGCCGGAACTGATGCGCGACATCCACAGCGGCGTGGAACCGGACTCGGTGAGCGCGATGATCGCCTTCGCCCCCAGGTGGTTGGCGGTATACATGGTGGCCATGGCGATGGCCTCGTCTATGCGTTTGAATACGGTGTCTATGCGGTGATCGGAGACGCGCGTGATGCGCTGCTTCTCCGCCTCGAGGCAGATGCGGTCCATCGCCGCCACGGCTTTATCCGGATATTTGCCGGTCGCGGTTTCGGCGGAGAGCATCACCGCGTCGGTGCCGTCCAGCACCGCGTTGGCCACGTCGAACACCTCGGCACGGGTCGGGATGGGGCTTTCGATCATGCTCTCCATCATCTGCGTGGCGGTGATTACCACGCGGTTCAGGGTGCGTGCGAGTTGGATGATGCGCTTCTGCACCGGCGGCAGCGCGGCGTCGCCGATCTCCACGCCGAGATCGCCGCGCGCGATCATCACCGCGTCGCTCGCTTCGATGATCGCCTCGAGACAATTCAGCGCCTCGGCGCGCTCGATCTTGGCCACGATGCCGCCCGCGCCGCCCGCGGCGTAAAACAGACGGCGTGCTTCGTGAATATCTTCGGCAGTGCGCGGGAAGGACACCGCCAGGTAATCGGCCTGCATCGCCGCGGCGGTCTTGATGTCGGCCCGATCCTTGTCGGTCAGCGCGGGCGCGCTCAAGCCACCGCCCTGGCGGTTGATGCCCTTGTTATTGGACAGTTCCCCGCCCACCACCACCCGGCAACGCACCTCCGCGCCTTCTACCTGCTCCACCCACAGCACGATGCGTCCGTCATCCAGCAACAGGCTGTCGCCGCGGCGCACATCTTTCACCAAGTCCCGGTAGGCGATGCCGACGCGCTCCTGCGTGCCATCATCCTGCTTGCAGCGCGCATCAAGAATGAATTTATCTCCCTCTTGCAGGGTGATCCTTCCTTCCTTGAAGCGCTCGATGCGTATCTTCGGACCTTGCAGGTCGGCCAGCACGCCGATCTGCCTGCCATAGGCGCGCGCGCGATTCAGCACCGTCTCTCCACGCAGGCGCTGCTGTTCCGGCTCGCCGTGGGAGAAATTGACACGCACCACGTCCACGCCCGCCTCGATCATCCGATCCAGCACCTTCGGATCATCGGTGGCAGGGCCGAGAGTGGCAACAATTTTAGTGCGTCTTAGCATAACGACAGTATCAAGTAGCAAGTATAAAGTGGCAGGAAAAAGATGCTGGGAGACGGTGTTTGTGCCCTGCCACTTGTCACTCGCTACTCGCTACCGGCTCCCGGCCGCTCACTTTTTCTGTGACTCGTTGAGCTGTTTTCCACGCTGTTCCAGTACCGCCACCGCGGGCAGGGTTTTGCCTTCTAGGAACTCCAGGAACGCGCCGCCACCGGTGGAGATATAGGTAATCATGTTTTCGATATCGTATTTGGCGATGGCCGCGAGCGTGTCGCCGCCGCCCGCAAGCGAGAACGCGGAACTCGCCGCGATGGCGCGCGCCAGCGTTTCGGTGCCGGCGTTGAACTCGTCGAACTCGAACACACCCACCGGACCGTTCCACACGATGGTCTTGGCCTTCTTCAGCATCTCGACCAGGTTGGCCGCAGTCTTCGGGCCGATATCCAGTATCATGTCATCGGACGCGACCTTGTCCACGTCCTTCAACGTGCCCTTGGCGTTTTCGGAAAATTCCTTGGCGCACACCACATCCACCGGCACGGGTATCTCCGCGCCGCGCGCCTTGGCCTTTTCCGACAAGCGCCTGGCGACCGGGATCAAGTCCGGCTCGTGCAGCGACTTGCCTACGTTATAGCCCGCCGCAGCGATGTAGGTGTTGGCGATGCCGCCGCCCACGATCAGTTGGTCCACCACATCGGACAGGGATTCCAGCACCGTGAGCTTGCTGGACACCTTGGAACCGCCGACGATCGCCACCATGGGGCGCGCCGGGTTTTTCAGCGCCGTGTGCAGGGCCTTAAGTTCCTTCCACAACAGGGGCCCCGCGCAGGCGACCGGCGCGTACTTTGCCACACCGTGAGTGGAGGCCTGGGCGCGGTGCGCGGTGCCGAAGGCATCCATCACAAACACGTCGCACAACGCGGCCATCTTTTTCGCCAGTTCGTCGTCGTTGTCCTCTTCACCCTTGTTAAAGCGCACATTCTCCAACAGCACCACCTCGCCGTTGGCGACCTCCACGCCGTTCAGCCAGTCCTTGACCAGACGCACGTCCCTGTAGAGATGCTTGGAGAGCTGCTCGGCGATAGGCGCAAGCGAGTATTTTTCGTCGTACACGCCCTCCTCCGGCCGCCCAAGGTGCGACATCACCATCACCTTGGCGCCTACCGCCATCGCGTACTCGATAGTCGGCACGCTGGCATAGATGCGCGTCTCGTCGGTGATCTTGCCGTTTTTCATCGGCACGTTGAGATCGCAACGGATCAGCATGCGCATTCCGGTGAGATTGCGCAGCTCTTCTAATCTTATGATGGACATTTTTTATTGCGCGCTCATCAACGCCACGGTAGTGTCGAGCATGCGGTTGGAGAAGCCCCACTCGTTGTCGTACCAGGCGAGCACCTTGACCAGCTTGCCGCCGACGACCTTGGTCAGCGTCGCATCGTAGGTGCTGGAGGCCGGATCATGATTGAAGTCCACCGACACCAGCGGCTTGTCGTTGTAGTTTAACACGCCCTTCAGTTCGCCGTTGGCCGCTTCCTTCAGGATGGCGTTGATTTCATCCTTGGTGGTCTCGCGCGCCGCCACGAAGCTCAAGTCCACCAGCGACACGTTGATGGTCGGCACACGCACC
>JAMCTV010000106.1 GCA_023381235.1 Gammaproteobacteria bacterium | reverse complement strand
ACAATACGCGCCGCCGGAGAGGTGGCAGAGTGGTCGAATGTACCTGACTCGAAATCAGGCGTAGGTGCAAGCCTACCGTGGGTTCGAATCCCACCCTCTCCGCCATCATCCACGTCTGTATGCGGCATACAGGTAGATTATAAAATCTTCCCCCTATTCGTCCCCCAATAAACTGTTGGCTGGGATTTGTCTCACCGTGTTGCAAATGGAGCCACGATGAAAGACTTCCGCTTGGTGTTGTTGGGGATGCTGCTCAACGCTGTGCCCGTCCATGCTGACTCACTTGTCGGTGTCTTTGATGTCATAAATGGCGTATCTGGGGGCACCGTTGGGGGACAAGTTTCTTTTGCACTGAATGGCGATGGAACAATCGCTGCCAGCCTGTCTTCAAATTTTGGGGAAATTGTCGGGTTCGGCTACAACTCCCCATCGTACAGATACACCGGATCGCAATTTTCCCAAGAGGGAGAAGGCTACATCACAACAGCTTGGGCCACAGGGTACGGCAACTTCGGCTCTGGAATTTACTGGACAAACCAGAACCGGCTTCCTCCGACGGCCGTTAACTGGATCATCGGAAACCCCGGCGAATTCACCTCAGTCTGGCAGGCATTTGGTGGAAGTGCGCCATACGATTTCTACCTGCTCCCGAAAACCTCAAACGTCCCACAAGAGTGGGCGGCAAATGCTGTTGCCTCTGTCCCGGAAGCCGACACCTTCGGTCTGATGCTGTTTGGTCTGGTTATGGTTGGAGTGGCGGCGCGGCGTCGCGCTGCATAGCAATACCCCAAACGTCAAAAAAAATCCCGGCCATGTGCCGGGCTGAATTGTCTGTGTCACCGGCTTATGCGCAGCCTGCCTGCTCGCCCGTGAGAACACCGAGCCTCACCATTTCGTCCCGTAGCTGGATAAGCTGGTCAAGCGTCATCTGCCTGACCAGCACACCGAATTCCGCATCGAGGTCTTCCCTCTCGCTATAGGTGTCGTTGGCATGGCCAAGGATGCGGCGCCCCTCCAGTGCGGCGATGCGTGCGGCGAGCCGGCTCATGATGGCGTCACCCAGCTTGTCGGCGAGCCATCGGCACCGCAGCGGGCGCGGTGCTCGCACTCCGAGTAGACGCACGTCGAGCGGCTGAATGGTTCGCGCTGTACCAGCCGCATCGCATCGCCCCACGTCATACCCTGTTCGCGCTGTTGCCGAATGGTCGGCCACGTCAACGTCTCGCACGCGATGACAGCGCCATCAGGTGCTCGGTCGCAATGCTGACGCTGCGGCGGCGCTTCGGCCTCGGCGCGTTCGCGTTGCCGGGCCTCCAATTTTTCAATTCTGGTCTGTAGCGTCACAGTTCAATCCTCATCTTCAATCAACTGTTCCAACTGTTGGATGCGTGCCTCAAGCCGGACGCTTGCCAGCAGGCCGCCGAGCATGTTCAACATGTAGGCTAGTCGGCTCGCGTCGGACGTTTCCACTTCCCCGGCCCGCGCCTGCCTGTAGAGGCGAGCCAGTTCTTCGGCCACATCGGACACCGACGACAGCTTGATGTGCTTGCCGCGTTTTCTCGGGGGGGTAGGTACGGGCGAACCTGTAGCGCCGTCGAGCGTCAGCGGCTCGCGCTTGGTTGCAGATTCGGCCCCGTAGGATTGCCGTGGCTGCTTCAAAACGGGCTTGCCCATGCCTACCTACCCCTTACCGCCAGCGGACGCTTGCCAGCAGCCGCTCGGGCACGCCACCGACTTTTGCGCCGCCTGATTCGGTGATGGCCGGGACTGCGGGAATCGTCAGCTCGGTTTTCTCGAAGGCCAGACCGTCGAGCGGGATCATGCCCAGGGTCGAAGCCTGCCCGGCCAATGCGGCGGCGACGTGATACGGCGCGGGAACCGGCGTGTTCTTGTGCGCGAGCAGCAGGCCATGAACCGGCGAGCCGTCCGGGTTCCGCAGGACATCGCCATTTACGGCCTCGTTGATGTGAGGGTACACCGCGCGAGCGTGCTTGCCGAGCAGATCGGGCAAGCGCAGCAAGACGGCGTAGATGTCGTCGGGCTGGCTCTCGCTGTACACCCCGGTGTCGGTGGTGCCGGTCTTGAGCGCGTCGCCGTTGGCGTCCATTTCGGGTTTGTTGCGCATGATGTTCTGAGCGTCGCGCACGGCGGCGGCGAGGATCACGAATTTTTCGGCGTCGTCGGCGGTCAGGGTGGTGGTGCGGATGGCGCGGCCATCACGATAAATGGTTGCGGTGGGCATGATGTAGGTCTCCTTTATGCGGCTTGCAGTTCACGGCGCAGGCTGTCGGCGATCAGGCTGACGGCTGCCGTGTCGGTATTGAAAGTGAATTCGGTGATGTCGAGCATCCCGAATGTCCAGCGGTGGCCAGCGTCCAGCCCCTCCAGTACGCGGCGCGCGGCCTGCGCTTCTGCGATGCGGTTGCGGAGTTCGGCGACACCAGCGCGGGCGGCATCCATCGCCTGCCGGCAGCGTTCTAAGATCACCTCGGTCTGTTCGGCCTTGTGCTGTTCCAGTAAGGCGACGTAGCGGCCATGAGCATCAGCGTGTCGCCGGGTCAGGCCATCCATCACGGCGTCGGCTGTGCGGCGCTGTTGGATCAACTCGGGTTTGCGCGATGCAGATTCACGGGCGTCATCCAAGGCGGCGGCGGTGGTCGCGGTGTTGTCCGCATCGCCAAGCTCTACGGCTGCCAGTGCAGATGCGTGGGCTAGCTCCGCACCTTCGATGGCAGCGTCGATACCCTGGACTTCGGCCAGCAGTCCATCGCGGCGCGCAGTGGCCTCGGCGAGCTTCTGGCTGATAGTGCGAGTGATGACCTCGGCTTCGATCAGCGAGGCGGTGATGATTTTCAAGTCCATGCGTGGGTTCTCCTAGAGACTATGCGGCGATGGCCGCGTGGTTGTGGCCGGAATTAGCCATTGGGACTTCGCGGGCGATTGCCCGGAAACAGGTGAGAGCCGACACGGGATCAGCGAGCGCGACTTGCAGCGCTTCTGCATGTTCGGCTTCGGTGAATCGGTATCGCTCGCCGCACAGGCGGACAAGGCGTGCCAGTTCTTCCGCATCGGTGGCGGCTTCGTCGAGTGCGCGGGTTGACGCTTGCAGCGCGGCGACGATGGCGGGTCTGTTGTCGAGGATGCGTTGACGGATTTCAGGTGTCAGTCGCTCCGCCGGTGACAGCAAAAGTTTTCCGTCATGCTTGAGCCGGATGGTCATCCCGGCGCGCTCGATTTCATGGATCAGGTTCATAGCTCTGCCTCCCCCTCGAAAATTGACGTTTTTTCGGTAACACGGTTACAAACCAATAACGGCGCGGGTTCCGGCGTTACCGATGCGGTTTTCTCTTGGTTACGTAACTGAACGCTCAGTAACACGGAATCCCGCGCGCTTATTGGGTTTGCGGGCTGTGTAACCGAAGTAACCGAAAATTCCGGGGGGCTGGCGAGATAGCGCGCGAAGGCGTCTTCGAACTGCTCGCGCTCGAATCCTTTTGCCACGTCATAGCCGGTACGAAGTGTTCTCGATTTGATGCCGTAACCGGACAGCATCTTCCCGAGTTGTCGCGGCGTAAGTGGCTTGCCCCGGTTGTAGGTTGACCATGCGGCTTCATCATCTTCGAGCAGCGCCACGATCAGTTCGGCCATGCCGATCCTGAGCACGCGCTTTTTATCGAACACGTGCTGGATGTCATGCAGGAGCTCGTTGCCGGTGCTCTGCGATTCAGACTTGCCAGACAGGATGAGCGCGGCGCGGGTGGCACGGGTCAGCCAGTCCGAGCCGGCGCACTGTGCAATCGCAAGCAGCGGCTCCCAGTTGTCCTGTGAGCGGTCGTCGAGCGCGTCGGGCAGGTGAGGGCGAGCGGCCCGTACCGTGTTCCGGTAGTCGTCAGCGAATCGCGCCAGCATGGACGCCAGCCGGTCGAACGTGCTGGCGTCGGCATGGCGCAAGCGTTCTACCGCCTCCCCCGGCATCTTGCGGCGCATG
>JAMCTV010000105.1 GCA_023381235.1 Gammaproteobacteria bacterium | reverse complement strand
ATTCGGCTTGCGCCAGCGCCGCCTCGCTGAGCGAACGTTCCAGCGCCGGGGCGTCACCCGCCGCGATGCGCTTGTTCACGATGGACAATTGCTGTTTGAGCACTGCCGTTTGCTCTTGCCATTGTTTGACTTGCGCGTGTTCTTGCAGCCAGGTAAACCAATAGCGCAGCAAGCTGCGTCCGGATTCATGCAAGGCATCGCCCAGGGCGAGCCGCGCCTGACGCACGCCTTGCGTGCCTAACTGCTGATCTATCCTGGCCTTGCCGGGCAGGCGCAAAGCGCGCTCCAGTCCCGCCTCCCATTCATTAAAATTTCCTTCATTGTCCACGCTGCGCTGCCTGGCGCCGAGCCTGGCATTGAACTCATACGGCCCCGCGTTGAGCCTGCGCGCGTTGGCCTGCTCCAGTTCGATGCCCGCCTCCGCCGCCTTGACCCGCGGGCTGTTCGCCATCACCTCGGTCACCACGTTGAGCGGCGGCAAATCGGGATGATCGGTCGCTCCCGGCATCCTGCCTCCCGCGACACTAGTACGTCCCTGTACGTCGGCGAACGGCTCTTGCTCCGGAGGTGCGGCCACGGCGCACGCGCTAAAAAAAACAACTAATGCAATGATGCGCTTCACAGAAAACTCCCAAACTCCGTAACTGGAGTCATGTAATAAACGATATTGGTGCGCGGCAGCACCTGCTTGATATCCCGCAGCAAGGTTTGCGCATCGGCATGATGCATAATGATTTGTATCTCTACCCGGTGTGCACGGCCGCGCACTTTTTCGGCCATGCTCTGATAGGTAACATTGCGCCCGTGATCCTCCACCTCGGAGGTAATGAATCCACCGGCAAGCGCGTCGTGCTCCAGCAACAAGTCCAGCAGATTTTCTTCCAGCGCCTTGGGGACCATCAGCGTCAAACAGCAATCGGATACATTCATGTTCAGGCCTCCTTCGGGCTTATGCCAAAGCGGCCGATAGAGAATGGGCAGAGGATCAGCGTCAGCAGCGTGGCGCTTACCAGACCTCCGATCACCACAATCGCCAAAGGTTTTTGAATTTCCGATCCGGGGCCGCTGGCGAACAGCAGCGGCACCAGGCCGAAGGCGGCGATGCTGGCGGTCATCAGCACCGGGCGCAAACGCCGCTTCGCTCCTTCGATCACCACATCGGCGAGCGCCATGCCCTGCGCGCGCAGTTGGTTGAAGTAACTGACCATCACCACGCCGTTCAGTACGGCGATACCGAGCAGGGCGATAAAGCCCACCGAGGCAGGCACGGACAGATATTCCCCAGATAGCCACAGGGCGAACACGCCGCCGACCATGGCGAACGGGATGTTGGATAGCACCAGCACCGCCTGGCGTACCGAGCCGAAGGTGGCGAACAGCAACAGAAATATCAGCCCCAATGCCACCGGCACCACGATGGCAAGACGCGCGGCGGCGCGTTGCTGATTTTCAAACTGTCCTCCCCAGCTCAGCCGGTAGCCGTCGGGCAGGACGACGCGCTCGCTCACCGCCCGTCTGGCCTCTTCCACAAAGCCGACCAAATCGCGGTTCTGCACATTGGAGAGCGTCACTGACATGCGCGCGGCGTTTTCACGGTCTATCTTGACCGGCCCGTCCACGCGCTGCAGTCTGGCCACGGTGGAAATCGGGACATTTCCGCCGTTGGGCAAAGCCAAGGTCAGTTGGGAAAACAGGGTCGGCGAGGTACGCACGTTACCTTCACCGCGCAGCAACACCGGCGTGCGCCGTGCGCCTTCCAGCACCACGCCCAAGGTCTTGCCTTCCAGTTGCGAGCGTAACGCCTCGCCGATGTCATCCACATTCAAGCCCATGCGTCCGGCGGCGAGCCGGTCAATCCCGACCGTAAGATATTGCACGCCCTCGTTCTGCACCGTATACACGTCTTGGCTGCCGGGGACGGTCTTCAGCACCGCCTCGATCTCCGCGGCCAGGCGGTTGAGGGTGGCGAGATCGGGCCCGAACACCTTCACCGCGATATCGCCGCGCACGCCGATAATCATCTCCTGCACGCGCATGTCTATCGGCTGGTTGAAGCTGTAGGAAATGCCCGGCAGTTGATCGAGCACCTTACGCAGTTCATCTTTCAGCCATTCCTTGTCGGGCTCGCGCCATTCATCGCGCGGCTTGGTCTGTAGATAGGTGTCGGTCTGATTCAGTCCCATCGGATCAAGGCCCAACTCATCGGAACCGGCCCGCGCCACAGTACCGGTCACTTCCGGCACTTGGCCTATGATCGCCTGATGGATTTTCAAATCCAGCGCGGCGGTTTGCTCCAAACTGATGGACGGCAGTTTCTCGACCTGAACGATCAGGGTCCCCTCATCCATTTCCGGCATGAAGGTCTTGCCGGTTTGCATGTAAACAAAAACAGTCAACAGCAATGCCACCCCGGCTGCCGTCACAACGGTTTTTACGTGATTCAAGGACCAGCGCAACACCGGCTCATACAGCGCATTGGCTTTGCGCACCAGCCATGGCTCATTATGCGCGACCCGTTTCAGCAGGAACGAGGCGAGCACCGGAATAATCGTGAGCGAGAGCACCAGCGAGCCGGACAGCGCGAACACGATGGTCAATGCCACCGGAATGAACAGCTTGCCCTCCAGGCCTTGCAGTGTGAGCAGCGGCAGGAACACGATGATGATAATCAGAATACCGGCGGTCACGGGTGTCGCCACCTCGCGCACCGCGCGGTAAATCACATGCAGGCGCGGCAATTTTGCAGCGCTCTTGTCGTGCGCCAGATGCGAGACGGTGTTTTCCACCACCACCACCGCCGCGTCCACCAGCATGCCGATGGCAATCGCCAGTCCACCCAGACTCATCAGATTGGCCGACATGCCGAACAAACGCATCATGATAAAGGTGACCAGCGCCGCCAACGGCAAGGTCAGCGCCACCACCAGCGCGGCGCGCAGGTTGCCGAGAAACAAGATGAGAAGAATGACGACCAGCACGATGGCTTCCATGAGCGCCCTAGAAACCGTACCCACGGCGCGCTCCACCAAGCTGCCGCGATCATAAAATACTTCGGTCTTCACTCCCGCGGGGAGCGTGGGGGCCAATTCCGCCAGCTTGTTGCGCACGCCCTCCACCACTTGTTGTGCGTTCGCGCCGCGCAGGCCCAGCACCAAGCCCTGCACCGCCTCGCCCTTGCCGTCCTTGGTCACCACGCCGTAGCGCGTGAGACTGCCGATACGCACCTCGGCCACATCGCCCACGCGCACCGGCATGCCGTCGCGGCTGGCGACCACGATGGCGCGCAAGTCGTCCAGCGTCTTGATCGTGCCCTCGGAACGCACCAGCAACACCTCTTCACCATCGGTGAGGCGTCCCGCGCCGTCGTTGCGATTATTGGTTTCCAGCGCCGTTTGCAATTCACTCAGGCTGATGCCGCGCGCGCGCAAAGCTGCGTTGTCCGGCGCCACCTCGAAGCTGCGCACCAGCCCGCCCAGCGCATTGACATCGGCCACGCCCGGCAAAGTACGCAGCGCCGGGCGTATCACCCAGTCCAATAGGCTACGGCGCTCCATCAAAGATAGATCGCCGCCCTCGATGGTGAACATGAACATCTCGCCAAGCGGCGTGGTGATCGGCGCGAGGCCACCGGAAATGCCGGGGGGCAGATCGCCGGCGATGTTGTTGTAGCGCTCCGCGACCTGCTGCCGCGCCCAGTAAATGTCGGTGCCGTCTGCAAAGTCGAGGGTGATGTCGGTCAGCCCGTATTTGGTCACCGAGCGCAGGATTTTCTGGTTCGGGATACCGAGCATCTCCACCTCGATGGGTGCAGTGATGCGCGCCTCGATCTCTTCCGGTGTCATGCCGGGGGCCTTGATGATGACCTTGACCTGCGTGGACGAGACGTCGGGAAAGGCGTCTATGGGCAAGCCTTTGAAGGCATAGCCGCCGCCCGCGATGAGCAACAGCATGAGCAGCAACATCAGCAAACGCTGGGTCAGGGCGAATTCAATCAGACGCGCCAGCATTATTCAGCTCCCCCTAAACCCTGCCAAGCGCCTTTCAAGGCCACCACGCCACGCACCGCAATGTGCTCATCGCCGCGCAACGGCGCTTGAATGGTGCTGGTCTCCGCCGCCGCGCTCACCACGGTCACCGCTTGCACCCGAAAACCGCCTGGGGTCTGCACAAACACATACACCTGCCCTTCCTGGCGCACCAGGGCCTGGTTCGGCACCACCCATTGCTCGGTCACGGAACCGGGCGCGGCAATCAGCACCTCAATCTGCTGGCCGGGGCGCAGGCGCTCCGCGCCCTCGGTCACCTCGGCGCGCACCATCACGGTCTGATTCGCGCTGTCCACGCCGCGCCCCACCGACAGCACCTTGCCGGCGGCTTGATAGGCGGGTACGCTGATTTTTCCGCCTTCCCCTGCCTGCGCAACACCTGACAGCGGCACGGCGATTTCCAGCCACAGGGGCGAGAGGCTCGCTACTTTATACAGCGGCGCCGATGCCTCGGCACGCTGCCCGGCGACGGCCAATTGCTCCAGCACCACGCCACTGATAGGCGAGACAATCTCGACTGCGCTGGTCAGCACGCGCTTGTCGCGCAATTGCTTTATGGCCGAAACACTCATGCCATAAAGCGACAGCAACTGCTCGCGCTCGGCCAACTCGGCGGCGGCCTCGGCGTATTCATTTTTGGTGGTCAAATAGCGGCTGTGTGCGATAATGCCTTCCTGGAACAATTCCTCATCGCGCCTGAGATTGCCGCGTCGCAATTCCGCGCGCGTCGCCGCCTGCAAGAATGCGCGTTGCGCCTCGATGAGCGCTGGGCTTTTCAGGCGCGCCAGCACCTGCCCCCGTTTTACCTCCTCGTTCACCGCCGCCAGCATGGCTTGCACGAAGCCGTCCGTGGGCGCGCTCACGATGTGCATCTGGTTGTTGGGGATGACGACTTGCGCGGGCAGCCCGGTGCCCGCCGCGGCATCCTGCCTCTGGAGAGGTGCGCTCACAATATCCAGAGCCTGCACCTGTTGCGCGGACAGCGCGATGTCCTCGGCAGCGTACAGCGCCGTGACGTTAAAAATACCGCTCAATAGCAGACAACTCATGCGCAGCTTGCGCATACCATTTACTCCTGTAGCTTGGCGTTAAGGAACTTCTGATTAAGGCAGAGGTTCCTGCGGCACATGGATGTGCCGCCATTTTTCAAACACGAAAGTGTTTGAAAAATGAAGAAAAGCAAAAATCGCATTTTTGCTTTTCGTGCTCTGAGAAGTCCAGGATGGACTTATTCAGAGCTTCCTTAAGCGGCCAAGCCTGCTTAATAGGTTTAATAGGTAAAACCGGATTCCAAACGCGCCTGGGCGCAGGCGCAGTCTGGTTGCTAAAAGCTATGAACTACCAGAGATTAAAGGATGTAAGGAGGGGCGTGCGCGGGGGGTAAGGCAAAGTGCCAGCGTGGAACGGCGATGCTGGGCGGAGGAATAGCAGCCAGGTAGGCCTGCGTCTGTCCTGACGAAAACCTGAAAGGAAGTATGCCGGGATCGGCTGAGTCGGAAGGTTTTTTGGGGAAAGCCGGAGTTATGGTGACGGCCTGCGTATCCAGCGCCTCAACCTTGGCATCAGGACAGGGCGAAGTATCGAGGCAATACGGCTCCACCACATCATGCTGATGGACCCCGGACAAATCGTGCGTCTTGGCATCAAAATGGGCGTGCAGCAGCGGCGCAAAGCATTGCAGCAGCGCAAATAAAAGGGCCGCAGACAGCCTGCTGTAGTGACTCGCCATAGTCTTATGATAGCCGCAAGCTGAAATGGTTTCAAGTGA
>JAMCTV010000104.1 GCA_023381235.1 Gammaproteobacteria bacterium | reverse complement strand
TTTCACGTTTGACGTTTTCACGCTATCTGCCCAACAGGGTCAGCGCCTTCACCGCTACGTTCTCCGGTGTAATCCCCAGGTGGGCCATGACCCCCGGCCCCTTTCCCGATTCGCCGAAGCGGTTGAGACCGATCACCTTGCCGTCGAAGCCCACGTATTTGATCCAGCCGTCGGTCACGCCGGCCTCCAGCGCACCTCGCACGCTCATGCTCTTGGGCAGCACCGACTCGCGGTAGGCCGCATCCTGCGCGTCGAACAGTTGCGTGCAGGGCATGGACACCACGCGCACATTGATGCTGCGCTCGTAGAGCTGCTTGGCGGCGTCCACCGCCAGTCCCACCTCGGAGCCGGTGGCGATGATGATGCCCATCAAGGGCGGCTCTTGCGGTTCGTACACCACGTAGCCGCCGCGCGCGATATTGGCGATCTGCTCCGCGCTGCGCGGCTGGTGGTTGAGGTTCTGGCGCGAGAAGATCAAACAGCTCGGCCCGTCCTTGCGCTCGATGGCTGCCTTCCAGGCCACGGCGGACTCCACCGCATCGCACGGACGCCACACCTGCATAGTGGGAATCAGGCGCAGGGTCGCGGTCTGCTCCACCGGCTGGTGCGTGGGGCCGTCTTCACCGAGGCCGATGGAGTCGTGGGTGTAGACGAACACCACGCGCTGCTTCATCAGCGCCGCCATGCGCAGGGCGTTGCGCGCGTATTCAGAGAACATCAGGAAGGTCGCGCCGTAGGGGATGAATCCGCCGTGCAGCGCAACGCCGTTCATGATCGCCGACATGGCGAACTCGCGCACGCCGTAATAAACATAATTGCCGTCGGACACGGTGTTGCTGATGCCCTTGGAGCCTTTCCAGATGGTCAGGTTGGAACCGGCGAGGTCAGCCGATCCACCGAACAGTTCGGGCAGCAGCGGGCCGAAACCGTTCAGCGTGTTTTGCGAGGCCTTGCGCGAGGCGATGGTCTCGCCCTTGGCGTCCACCGCTTTGACAAACTCGTCCGCCTTTTGCGCCCAGTCTGCGGGCAATTCGCCCTTCAACCTGCGCTCCAGTTCCGCGGCCAGCGCCGGGTGGGCCTTTTTATAGGCGGCAAAGCGCTGGTTCCAGTCGGCCTCCGCCTTGGCGCCTTTGGCGCGCGCGTCAAAGCCTTTGTAATACTCATCCGGCATCACGAACGGGGCATGCTTCCAGTTCAGGTTTTCGCGCGTGGCGGCGACCTCCTTGTCGCCCAGCGCCGCGCCGTGGCAATCGTGCGAACCGCACAGATTGGGCGCGCCGTAACCGATCACGGTCTTGCAACAGATGAGCGAGGGCTTGTCGTTCACCGAGCGCGCTTCACGCACCGCCTTGAGGATCGCGTCCGGGTTGTGTCCGTCCACGCCGGGCACCACGTGCCAGCCGTAGGCCTCGAAACGCTTCGGGGTGTCGTCGGTGAACCAGCCTTCCACGTGGCCGTCTATCGAGATGCCGTTGTCGTCGTAAAACGCAATCAGCTTGCCGAGGCCCCAGGTGCCCGCGAGCGAGCAGGCCTCGTGCGAGATGCCTTCCATCAAACAGCCGTCGCCCAGAAACACGTAGGTGTAGTGGTCTATGATGTGATGGCCGTCCTGGTTGAACTGGCCCGCCAGCACTTTCTCCGCCAGCGCCATGCCGACCGCGTTGGTGATGCCCTGGCCGAGCGGCCCGGTGGTGGTCTCGATGCCCGGCGCGTAGCCGTATTCGGGATGGCCCGGCGTTTTCGAGTGCAGTTGGCGGAAACGCTTGATCTCCTCCATGGAGAGGTCGTAACCGCTGAGGTGCAGCATGGAATACAGCAGCATGGAGCCGTGGCCGTTGGAAAGAACAAAGCGGTCGCGGTCGGCCCACTTGGGGTTGGCCGGATTGTGTCTGAGAAAATCATTCCACAATACTTCGGCGATGTCGGCCATGCCCATGGGCATGCCGGGGTGGCCGGACTTGGCCTTCTCCACCGCGTCCATGCTGAGCACGCGGATGGCGTTGGCTAACTCTCTACGGGACGGCATGTGTTTCTCCTAAGCAAAATTAAATTCGTTCCGGGAAGCCGGGCGATGAACCCGCAGGCCGCGCGATGCAGCGCTACTTGACGACGCCGGAGGCGGCGGTCAGCAGGTGATAGGCGATGAGCAGTTGCGTAAGCGCGAGCGGATGCGACTTCAGCGCCTCGCCGGTGGTGCCGGTGATGGCGCCGATGTCCTCGCTGCGCAGGTGGTGATGCTCGCCGGGGATATAGCTCCACAGCAAATCTTCCAACTGCTTGGCCTTTTTGTCCGAGATCGCGCCGGAGATTTCCAGCCGGTCCACCGGCAAGTCCATGTCGCGGTCCAGTACCAGGCGGATGCCGTTGCCGCCCTCTTCCAGCACCTCGGACAAATCAGGATGGGTGGGCAGCGTGGGCCGCAGCACGATGGAGGCGTTCAGGTGGCCGCCGGTCTCTTCCTTGTGCTCAGGGGGAGGATAAAAGGTAATGACGATATCCGCCCACTTGCGCTGCGGGCGGATGAAGGCCTCGGAGTCCGGTTCGCGCGCCTTCATTTCCTTGCGCACATCCTCCGCGGTGTGACCGCGCTTGAGGGTGTCGCGCTTCATCTTCCACTGGAAGCGCAACTCTTCGGGCGGCGCCAGGTACAACTTCACGTCGTAGCAATCGCGCATTGCCTTGGTGGAATAGCCGAGCAACCCCTCCACGATGATGAACTCCCTGGCCTCGACGTAGTTGGGCGGGTCGAAGTCGCCGGTGGAGTGGTTATAGTGCGGTTTGAGGATGGATTGACCGTCTTTGAGCAACCTGAGGTGCTGCTCGATAATGTCCAGATAATTGCAGTCCGGGTGCAGCGCGGTAATCCCCAGGCGCGCGCGGTCCTTGCGGTTGTATTTATGATAATCGTCGGTGCAGATGGTGGTGACGCGATCCTCGCCCAATACCTGCGCGATGCCTTTGGTGATGGTGGTCTTGCCCGCGGCCGAGTCGCCGACGATGCCCAGTACGATCGGTTTTTTCATTTCACTGCCCTTAAACAAAAATAAAAATCGTGGAGGCCGGCTCACTCCCGCAACACCTTATTTTGGGACTCAAAATCGCCGCGCCACCCGGAGGCTCAACAGCCAAGTCCGGTATCCGCGTGTAGGGGGTGCGCGCCCTGCGCTGCTTCTCTAACAAAGTCAGCTTGGTCAAAACGGGTATTTTCGCCTACCCGCCGCCTTTCGGCAATAGGTGAACAAGCGAAGCTTGTGAACGTCTGTACAAGGAAGTACAGGCTGTGGCGTCGGGAGTCCAACGCCGCAGCGCATGGACGGCGCCACGGACTTACACTGCTGGGACAGACACCGCCCCTACGTCGCTTATTGCCGCCATTTTATGGAGCAGCCCATGCCCGCTATCTGCTCGCGCGGCCCCTGGCCGGTGAGGGCAACCTGTTTCATGGCCTCGAACAGGTCGCGGCGTGCGCCGGGCGGAGCGGTCTCCTTGCGGCTCTCGTCCAGGCGTCCGCGGTATTGCAGTTCCAGCCTGCTGTTATAGCCGAAGAAGTCGGGCGTGCACACCGCGCCGTAGGCACGGGCGACGTCCTGAGTCTCGTCCCGCAAATAGGGGAACGGGAAGCCAAACTCTTTGGCCGCCTTTTGCATATTCTCGAACGAGTCTTCGGGGTAGTCGGCCGGGTCGTTGGACATGATGGCAACGCTGTTCACGCCGTAGTCCAGCAACTCCCCGGCGTCGCGCACGATGCGCTCGCGCACCGCCTTGACGTAAGGGCAATGATTGCAGATAAACATCACCAAGAGCCCGTTCGGGCCGCGACATTGCTCCAGCGTCCAGACCTTGCCGTCCACGCCCGGCAGGGCGAAGCCCGGCGCGGGCTTGCCGAATTCACACACCCGGGTTTCCATGCGCACCATAAATCATCCTCATCGCGAAAAACGGCCGGTCAGCCGCTAACCAAAAAAATCCGCCTGATTCTGTAACGCTCTATTTTACACGCGCGCGCGAGTCTTGAGGCCATTTAAGCATGGAAAATAATTGGGAACAGGTTAAACTAATGGACTTTATCTTGATAAGCCTGAGCAGGGCATACGAGGAATGTAAATGAGCAATAACTATCTGTTTACCTCGGAGTCCGGTTCG
>JAMCTV010000103.1:4107-4813 GCA_023381235.1 Gammaproteobacteria bacterium | reverse complement strand
CACAGGGCAAATAACCCCTTATTATGGACAAATTGCTCATCTCCGGCGGCGTGCCGCTGAACGGCGAGATCCGCGTTTCCGGGGCGAAGAACGCCGCGCTGCCCATCCTCACCGCGGCCCTGCTTACCGACAGGCCCCTGCTGCTCAGCAACATACCGCATCTGCACGATGTCACCACCACCATGGAATTGCTCGGCCAGATGGGGGTGCGCATCACCATAGACGAGCGCATGAACGTCGAGGTTGACACGCGCGCCATCCACAACTTTCGCGCGCCTTATGAACTGGTCAAAACCATGCGCGCCTCGATACTGGTGCTGGGCCCGCTGCTCGCGCGCTACGGCAAGGCCGTCGTGTCGCTGCCCGGCGGTTGCGCCATCGGCCCGCGCCCGGTCAACCTGCACCTGCAAGGCCTGCAGGCGATGGGCGCGGAGATACAGGTGGAAAACGGCTACATCCACGCCACGGCCAAGCGTCTGCGCGGCGCGCACCTGGTCATGGACAAGGTCACCGTCACCGGCACCGAGAACCTGATGATGGCGGCCACTCTGGCTGAAGGCCGCACCGTCATCGAAAACGCCGCGCGCGAGCCCGAGGTGGTGGACCTGGCGCAGTGCCTGATCAAGATGGGCGCCAAAATCAGCGGCGTGGGCACCGATAGCATCGTCATCGAAGGCGTACCGGAGTTGCTCGGCGCAAGCTACGG
>JAMCTV010000103.1:0-4097 GCA_023381235.1 Gammaproteobacteria bacterium | reverse complement strand
TCCATGGAATTTTCAATGACGCAATTTGTAACCTTTGTGTAATAAAAATATCGAAACCAGCGATATCAGCAGCAAAAAGCCGATACTCACCGCAAGACTCAAGGCAGGCGCGACGTCGTAGGCGCCAAAATCAGCGGCGTGGGCACCGATAGCATCGTCATCGAAGGCGTACCGGAGTTGCTCGGCGCAAGCTACGGCATCCTGCCGGACCGCATCGAGACCGGTACCTATCTCACCGCCGCGGCCATGACCGGCGGGCGCATCAAGCTGCGCGAGGCGCGCCCGCATTCACTGGAGGCCACCCTCAACAAGCTGCGTGAGGCGGGTGCCGAGATCGAGACCGGCGCGGACTGGATCACGCTTGATATGCGCGGTCAGCGCCCGCGGGCAGTCAACGTGCACACCGCGCCGTTTCCGGCCTTCCCCACCGACATGCAGGCGCAATTCACCGCGCTCGACAGCGTCGCGCAGGGCGTCGCCACCATTACCGAGACGGTGTTTGAAAACCGATTCATGCACGTGCACGAATTAAAGCGCATGGGGGCCAACATCGCGCTGGAGGGCAACACCGCCATCATCACCGGCAGCGAGCGCATCACCGGCGCACCGGTGATGGCCACCGACCTGCGCGCCTCGGCCAGCCTGGTGCTGGCGGGCCTGGCGGCAGAAGGTGAAACCGTGGTGGATCGCATTTATCATATAGACCGCGGTTACGAATGTATTGAAGAAAAACTGACCCAGCTCGGCGCGCGAATACAGCGGGTGCCTGGCTAAATAAAACAGAGAAAAGAGGCAAGAGAAAAGATACAAGTAAATATAAAAAGACATCGGGCGTGTTTTTTACTTTTCTCTTGTCTCTTGCCTCTTTTCTCTTGCTAATTAATTAACAGACATGACCAATACCGCCCTGACTATTGCGCTGTCCAAAGGCCGCATCCTGCACGAGACGCTGCCGCTGCTCGCGCACGCCGGCATCACGCCTGCCGAGGATGTGGACAAGAGCCGCAAGCTGATACTGGCCACCAGCCAGCCGGATGTGAAACTGCTCATCATCCGCGCGACGGACGTGCCCACCTACGTGGAATACGGCGCGGCCGATTTAGGCGTCGCGGGCAAGGACGTGCTGATGGAATACGACGGCGACGGCCTGTATGAGCCGCTGGATCTGAAAATCGCGCGCTGCCGCATGATGGTGGCCGGCGTACCCGGCGCGCCGCCGTCCGGCGGACGGCTGCGCGTCGCCACTAAATACGTCAACGTCACGCGGCGCTACTACGCCGAGCAGGGTGAGCAGGTGGAGATCATCAAGCTCTATGGTTCGATGGAACTCGCGCCGCTGGTCGGTCTGGCCGGGCGCATCGTGGACCTGGTGGACACCGGCAATACGCTGAAGGCGAACGGTCTTGCGCCCCTGGAGACCATCGCCAATATCAGCGCGCGCCTGATTGTGAACAAGGCCGCCATGAAGATGAAACACGCGCGCATCAAGGCGCTCATCGTCAAGCTCGCCGAGGCGGTTGAGAAAAACAGTGGCAAGTAGCAAGGTGAGGCGCGAAGCTCTCGCGCCGAACGACCCGCCAGGATGGCGGGGCCGTGTTTCAAGCGGAACTGGATGCGTAGCGCAGAAACCCGCTCTACGGTCAAAATTTTTGCTACTTGCTACTCGCCACTCTATTTAATATGACTAATATCCTGAAACTCAACACAACAGAACCCGGTTTCTGGGACAAACTGGCGGCCCGCCTGGCTTGGGATGAAGGCATGGACGACAGCATCAGCGCCAGCGTGCGCGAAATCCTGCACGCGGTGCGGGCGCGCGGCGATGCGGCCCTGCTTGACTACACGCGGCGCTTCGACCGCCTCACGGCTTCTTCCGTCGCCGCGCTGGAAATCCCCAAGGCGCGCCTTGCCCAGGCGCTCAACACCCTCCCCGCCGCGCAGCGCGAGGCGCTGGAAACCGCCGCCGCGCGCATCCGCGACTACCACTCGCGGCAGAAGATCGAGTCCTGGAGTTATCACGACAGCGAAGGCGCCCTGCTCGGCCAGCAAGTCACGGCCATCGAGCGCGCCGGGCTGTATGTGCCGGGCGGCAAGGCCGCCTATCCCTCTTCGGTGCTGATGAACGCCATCCCGGCCAAGGTCGCGGGCGTAACCGAACTCATCATGACCGTGCCCGCCCCGGACAGCGTGCTGAATGAACTGGTGTTGGCCGCCGCCATGCTGTCGGGGGTGGATCGCGTGTTCACCATAGGCGGGGCGCAGGCCATCGCCGCGCTGGCCTACGGCACCGAGACTATTGCGCGAGTAGACAAGATCGTCGGCCCCGGCAACATCTACGTCGCCACCGCCAAGCGCATGGTGTATGGCGCGGTGGGCATAGACATGGTGGCCGGACCGTCCGAGATCCTGGTGTTGTCCGATGGCTCGGCCAACCCGGACTGGGTTGCGATGGATTTATTCTCCCAGGCCGAACACGACGAAGACGCGCGCGCCATGCTGGTATCGCCGGACGCAGCGTTTCTCAATCAGGTTGATGCAAGCATCGCCCGGCTGCTGCCGGAGATGGAGCGTGCGCCGACCATACGCGCATCGCTCAGCGCGCGCGCCGCATTCATCCAGGTGCGCGACCTGGATGAGGCCATCGTGGTGGCGAACTTCATCGCGCCGGAGCACCTGGAACTGGCGCTCGACCATCCTGAAACGCTGGCGCCGCGCATCCGCAATGCAGGCGCGATTTTCCTCGGCCATTACACGCCGGAGGCGATCGGTGATTATTGCGCGGGCCCGAATCACGTGCTGCCGACCTCGCGCACCGCGCGCTACAGCTCGCCGCTCGGCGTATACGATTTCCAGAAGCGTACCAGCCTGATTCAGTGCAGCGCCGAGAGCGCCGCGCGGCTCGGCAAGACTGCATCCATCCTCGCCCGCGGCGAAGGCCTCACTGCGCATGCGCGTTCGGCGGAATATAGGATAACGACAGAGAAAAGAGAAAAGAGAAAAGAGAAAAGCCGCCCGGAATAACCACTTCTTCTTTTCTCTTGTATCTCGCCTCTTTTCTCTTGTTTCAGTCCAAATCTTATGCCAAACAAGATAACTGACCTGATCGCACATCTAGTACGCCCGGAGATACGCTCATTGAGCGCCTATCACGTGCCCGATGCGCACGGCCTGGTCAAGCTCGACGCCATGGAGAATCCCTATTCCTGGCCGGAGGAGATCAAGCAGGCGTGGCTGGAGGCGCTGCGTGACGCGCCGCTCAACCGTTATCCCGATCCGGAGGCGCACGCGCTCAAGGACAAGCTGCGCGCCGCGCAGGGCGTGCCCGCAGAAGCCGGGCTGTTGCTCGGCAACGGATCGGACGAATTGATTCAAATGCTCGCCCTCGCGCTGGCCCAGCCGGGGCGCGTCATGCTCGCGCCGGAGCCGGGCTTTGTCATGTACCGTCTGATCGCACTTTGGTGCGGCATGAACTATGTGGGCGTGCCGCTGCGCAACGACTTCACGCTCGATCTCGACGCCATGCTTGAAGCCATCCAGCGCCATCAACCCGCGCTGGTGTTTATCGCCTACCCCAACAATCCCACCGGCAACCTGTTTGATGAACAGGCGTTGCACCGGATCATTGAACAAAGTCCCGGCCTGGTGGTGCTGGATGAGGCCTATCACGCGTTCGCCGGCGCGAGCTTCATGCCGGATGTCATGCGTTACCCCAATCTGCTGGTGATGCGCACGCTCTCCAAGATGGGTCTTGCGGGTCTGCGCCTTGGACTGCTTGCTGGCCATCCGAACTGGCTCGATGAAATCAATAAAACGCGCCTGCCTTATAATATCAACGTGCTCACCCAACTCAGCGTGGAGTTCGCGCTCCGGCATGTTCAAATCATGGAGAACCAGGCGCGGCTGATTTGCGCCGAGCGCGAGCGGCTGCTTGCGGAACTTGGCAAATTGGGCGGCGTCACGGCCTATCCCAGCCGCGCCAATTTCATTTTGTTCCGCACGGCGGCGGGGGGCGCAGTGCAAGTATTCAACGCCCTGCGGCAGTCCGGCGTGCTGATTAAAAATCTGCACGGCGCGAACCCCCTGCTCGACGACTGCCT
>JAMCTV010000102.1:8339-12812 GCA_023381235.1 Gammaproteobacteria bacterium | reverse complement strand
ACAAGGACGCGGTGCTTGCGCATAATGCCTCTGCCTTGTTTCGCGCCACGCCGTATATCCGCTTCGGCTGCATGTGGCTTGCGGCGGGTATCGTGCCGGTGTTGGCCACCGACCTGCCGTTTTCGCCTCTCAACGGATTTGTCTCGGAGTGGCTGTTGCTGCAAGCCTTCCTGTTGTCGCCCAGCCTGACGCAGCCTTATCTTAATATGCTGGTGCCGGTGGCGGCGGCGGCGCTGGTGCTGGCCACCGCCCTGTCCGCTTATGTCATGGTCAAATTCTACGGCGTGATCTTCCTCGGCCGGCCGCGCGCCGAAAATATTCAGCAGATACACGATGTCGGCCGTTGGGAGCGGCTTGGGCTGGGCTGGCTCGCGCTGGGTTGCATCGCACTCGGATTGATGCCGGTAGCGGTTATCTTGCAATTGGATTTTGTCACGCAGGCCTTGACCGGGCAGAGCCTCCGCGGCGCCGCGGCGCAGTCCGGCTGGCTGTTCCTGACGCCGGTGGCGGCGCAGCGCGCCAGTTACAGCCCGGTGTTTTTCCTGATCGTGATACTGGTGGTGGTGCTGATCAGCTATTTTGCCGTACGCCTTTTCTACACCGGCAGGCTGAAACGCGGGCCGGCGTGGGATTGCGGCTATCCGGCGCAGACCCCGCGCATGCAGGATACCGCAGAGGGCTTTGGCCAGCCGGTTCGGCATATCTTCGGCCCGGTATTCCGCACCCACGTGGAATTGCCCGGCGCCGATGATCTCAAGCCCAAATACCGCGTCACTGTGCAGGATCGGCTTTGGCGCCTGGTCTATCTGCCCATTGCGCACATGGTGGAATTTTCCTCGCGCCAGATCGGCAGGCTGCAGCAAGGGCGTATCCATGTCTATCTGCTGTATAGTTTCCTGACCTTGATTGCGCTGTTGTTGATAATGCGATGAGTCTGCTCGAAGGTATCAGTTATCAATTGCTGCAATCCCTGCTGATGGTATTGCTTGCGCCGCTCATGCTGGGCTGGGTAAACCAATGCCGCGCCTGGCTGCAAAACAAGAGCGGTGCGGGTTTGCTGCAACCCTACCGGGTATTACGCAAATTGTTCCACAAGGACGCGGTGCTTGCGCATAATGCCTCTGCCTTGTTTCGCGCCACGCCGTATATCCGCTTCGGCTGCATGTGGCTTGCGGCGGGTATCGTGCCGGTGTTGGCCACCGACCTGCCGTTTTCGCCCGCCGCCGACGTCATTGCCCTGGTGGGGATATTTGCCCTTGCGCGCATGTTTCTGGCGCTTGCCGCCATGGACATCGGCACCGCCTTCGGCGGGCTGGGTGCGCGCCGCGAGATGATGGTTTCATTTCTCGCCGAGCCCGCCTTGCTGATGGTGTTTTTCACCGCCTCGCTCATCAGCCATTCCACCCAGCTTCCCACCATCGTGGAAACCCTGGCGCATGCCGAGTTTGTGATCTATCCCAGCCTGGCGTTCGCCGGGGTGGCGTTCCTCATGGTGCTTCTGGCCGAAAACGCCCGTGTTCCGGTGGATAACCCGGCGACCCATCTTGAGCTGACCATGATGCATGAGGCGATGATTCTGGAATACTCCGGCCGTCACCTCGCCCTCGTCGAGTGGGCAAGCGCCATCAAGTTGCTGACCTATATCACCATCGGCATTGCACTGTTTTTGCCGTTCGGCATTGCCGGGACCGGGCACTGGTCAGCCTTGCCGCTGGCGTTCGGCGCATTGCTGCCAAAGCTCCTGTTCGCAGGCCTGGGGCTCGCCTTGCTGGAAACCCTGTCCGCCAAGATGCGCATCTTTCTGGTGCCGGAGTTTCTCGGCACCGCCTTTCTGCTGGCGGTACTGGGGTTGCTGATGCACTTTCTGCTGGAGTCATGATGCCGGCCACACTTTCCGGGCAGCTCATCAATCTGCTGGCGGCGCTGCTGTTGCTGATCGCCTTCGCCATGATCACACAGCGCCGCATCCTTTCACTGGTCAACCTGTTCGCCATGCAGGGCCTGGTGCTTGCGCTAAGCACCCTGATCGTGGCGTATTCCACCGGCCAGGGGCACCTTTATTTTTCCGCCGCGCTGACGCTGGTGCTCAAGGTCATGGCGCTGCCGTGGATATTGTACCGCTTGATGCGCAAATTGAACGTGCAGTGGGACGTGGAGACCTTGATCAACATTCCCAGCACCTTACTCGTCGGTATCGTGCTGGTCATCTTCGCCTTTAACCTGGCGTCTCCCATCTCGCACATGGCCGGCACCATATTGCGCAGCACCTTGGGGATAGCCCTGGCGAGCGTGCTGCTGTCTTTTTTGATGATGATCGTGCGGCGCAAGGCGATCCCCCAGGTGATCGGTTTTCTTGCCATGGAGAACGGACTGTTTTTCGCCGCCACCAGCTCCACCTACGGCATGCCGATGGTGGTCGAGCTGGGCATCGCCCTGGACGTGCTGGTAGGCATGTTCATCTTCGGCATTTTCTTCTTCCATATCCGCGAGACCTTCGACAGCCTGGACTTGCAGCATATGGAAAAGCTCAAGGAGGATTGAGTGGAAGCGCTCTCCGTACTCGCCATCCCGCTGTGCGGCGGAATAGTGCTGGCCTTGTGGGGGCATAAGACCTGGGCGGCGGAACTGGGGGCCTTGATGAGCCTGGCCACGTTCATCGCCGCCGCCGTGCTCGCGGTGCGTATTATAGATCATGGCCCGCTGCTGGTTGCCCAGGAATTGGTTTTCATTGACTCGTTTAACGTATTCCTGGTAGCACTCACGGCCTTCGTCGCCTTCACGACATCACTGTTCAGCCGCCCCTACATGCGCATTGAACAGCATCACGGCAAGCTCTCGCCCAATATGCTGCGCCTGTATCACAGCATGTTTCAATTATTCACCTTCACCATGCTGCTCGCGCTCACCACTAATAACATAGGCATTCTGTGGGTGGCCATGGAAGCGGCGACACTTACCACGGCGCTGCTGGTCAGTCTCTACCGCACGCCGGCGAGCATTGAAGCGGCATGGAAGTATTTTATTTTGTGCGGTGTCGGTATCGCGCAGGCCTTGTTCGGCACCATATTGCTCTATTTCGCCTCGGAGAAGGTGCTGGGCGCGGGCGGCGGGGCGCTGCTGTGGACACACCTGAATGAGGTCAAGGCGCTGCTTGAGCCTACAGTGTTGTCCCTGGCATTTGTATTCCTGCTGGTGGGCTACGGCACCAAGGTTGGACTCGTCCCCCTGCATAGCTGGCTGCCCGATGCGCACGCCGAAGGCCCGACCCCGGTCTCCGCGGTGCTCTCCGGCCTGTTGCTCAATGTTGCCTTGTACGCCGTGGTGCGCTGCAAGGTGCTGGTGGACGGCGCCTTGCAAAATCACATGGCCGGCAACTTGATGATGGGCTTTGGCCTGCTCAGCGTCGTGGTTGCGGCATTTTTTCTCTCACGCCAGAAAGACATCAAGCGCATGTTCGCCTATTCCTCGATTGAACACATGGGCATCATGACCTTCGCCTTCGGCATGGGCGGGCCGGTCGCCACCTTCGCGGCGCTGCTGCACATGACCGTGCATTCGCTTACCAAATCCGCGATCTTCTTTGCCGTGGGACATGCCTCGCAAAAAGCCGGCACCCAGATCATGGAACGCATCCGCGGCCTCATTAAACTCAGCCCGGCCGTGGGCTGGGGGTTAATGCTGGGAGCACTGGCCATACTCGGCATGCCGCCGTTCGGCGTGTTCACCAGCGAGTTCATGATTCTTACCGCCACCATGCACAGCCAGCCCTGGGCCACGCCGTTTCTGCTTATTTCGCTGGGTGTGGCGTTTGCCGCAATCTTCGGCAAGGTGCAGCCCATGGTGTTTGGAGAGACCAGCGTGCAACGCCTGCCGCACCCGCCGGCGCTGATTCCCGTTTTTGTGCACCTCGGCCTGGTGCTGATGCTGGGCTTGTACATACCTCCGTATCTCGCGGACTGGTATCGTGAGGCGGCGCGGCTTATCAGCCCCTAGGCTTTTAAAAAACATTAACCATGCAACCCGAAGAATTCCCGATTCAACTCAGCAAAATTCCCGGCGCTGTACCGGCCTGGCAGGGCATGGTGAATGCAGAGCAGTGGCGTTCGATTTTCGAGAAGATACATATCGCGGGTGGACGTCTGCTCGCGCTGTGGGGCAGTGACGAGCGCGAACGTGGCGAGGGCTACACCGTGCACGCGGCGCTCACTGTGCACTCCGGACTGGTGTGTTTACATCTCGATGCAGAGGAGCAACGCCCGATGTTTCCCGACATCAGTGAGCTCTTTCCATCGGCCAAACGCATGCAGCGCGCGCTGCACGATATGCTGGGGCTGCGCCCCGGCGGCGCGGCGGATCACCGCAAGTGGCTGCGCCACGGCGCCTGGCCCGGCAACCGGTATCCGCTGCGCAAGGATTTCGCACCCGCTGAACACTTCGCACCTGAAAATGATAACTATCCCTTCATCACGGTAA
>JAMCTV010000102.1:0-8329 GCA_023381235.1 Gammaproteobacteria bacterium | reverse complement strand
GGGCATTTCCGTTTTCAAATCGTCGGCGAAAAAATTCTGCGGCTGGAGCAGCGCCTCGGATACACGCACAAAGGCATCGAAAAACTTTTTGAGAGTATGACACAGCGTGAGGCCGCCAAACTGGCCGGGCGCATCAGCGGTGACAGTACCGTCGCCTACGCCTGGGCCTATGCGATGGCGCTGGAGGGCGCATGTCAGGTTACTCCGCCCACCCGCGCGCTGTGGCTGCGCGCTTTGCTCCTGGAACGCGAGCGCATCATGAATCACCTGGGCGATCTGGGCGCGCTGGGCAACGACGCGGGCTTCGCCTTCGGCCTCGCGCAGTTCTCGCGGCTCAAGGAAGAGGTGCTGCGTACTAACAGGGCGTTATTCGGCCACCGTTACCTGATGGATGCCGTTATTCCGGGCGGTGTCGCGCATGACCTGGATGCGGCCGCAAAGGGACCACTGCTAAACGAAATTCAGCGGCTGCAGGATGCAGTGACCGTGCTCAAAAATATCTACGATGATCACGCGGGCGTACAGGACCGTTTCCTGACAACCGGGCGCGTCGCTCCGGAGTTGGCGGCGCGCCTGGGCCTCACCGGTTTTGCAGGGCGCGCCAGCGGGCAGGCATGGGATATGCGCGTGCAATTTCCTTGCGCGCCTTACGATCAACTCGAGGTGCGTATGGTGACGCACCGCAACGGTGACGTCGCGGCGCGCGTCACGGTGCGCTTTGAGGAAATCTTTGAGTCGCTGCGCCTGTGCCGTACCCTGCTGGAACAGTTGCCGGAGGGCGCGACTATCGCAGACCTGCCTGCCGCCCCGGAAGGCGCGTTCGGCGTGGGTTGGGTGGAGGGCTGGCGCGGTGAAATTCTTGTCGCACTCTCCACCGGCAAAGACCACGGCATTCGCCGCGTTCATGCGCACGATCCATCCTGGCAAAACTGGCCGGTGCTGGAATACGCGGTGATCGGCAACATCGTTCCCGACTTTCCGCTCATCAATAAATCCTTTAACTTGAGTTATAGCGGGCATGATTTATAGGCGCCGTTGAATTATGTATCAAACCATCAAGCAAATCTTGTGCACCGGCATCAAGACCGAGACGCCGCCCTCTGCGGATGACGCTCTGCGCCGTCAAACGCAGCGTCTGCACGAGGACATCCTCGCCTGTTTCGGCCGGGCGCTTGCGATACGGCACGTGGATGCAGGCTCGTGCAACGGCTGTGAATTGGAGATTCACGCCCTGAGTAATCCTTATTACAACATCGAGGGCTTGGGCATACACTTCGTCGCCAGCCCGCGTCATGCCGACCTGCTGCTGGTCACCGGGCCGGTCTCCCGGCACATGCAGACCGCGCTGCAACGCACCTATGACGCCATGCCCGACCCCAAGTGGGTGGTGGCCGTGGGCGATTGTGGCTGTAACGGCGGCATTTTTGGAGTGAGTTACGCGAGCTGTGGCGCAGTGAGCGCCGTGATTCCGGTGGATGTCGCGGTACCGGGTTGCCCCCCCACGCCTCTCGCCTTGTTGCAGGGAATTTTGACCGCAGTCAGCAAGGAACGAAAATAGCCCACCTTGCCGGTGCGACCCGGTGAGATGGTAAACCGCGTCCGATCAATCGCCGGCAGGCTGCATGGCCTGTTCGATCTCCAGCACCTTTAATGTGGTCTTGAGCACCGTGTCGGGGTTGAGCGAAATTGAATCTATGCTCAGGCGCACCAGATACTCCGCGATCTCCGGGTAATCCGACGGCGCCTGGCCGCAGATGCCGGAGGAGCGGTCATGGCGGCGCGCGCCCTGCACGGCGAGGCGCATCATTTCCAGCACACCGGGGTCGCGCTCATCGAAATCGGGCGCGACCAGCGCCGAATCGCGATCCACGCCCAGCGTCAGTTGGGTGAGATCATTGGAGCCGATAGAAAAACCATCGAAGAGATCGGCGAAGGCGTCCACCTGCACCACGTTGTTGGGTATCTCGCAGGTGAGGTACACCTCCAGTCCATCATGTCCGCGCTGCAATCCATGCCGTGCGAGTTCGTTCATGACGCGCTCGCCTTCCCTCACGGTGCGGCAAAACGGAATCATGAGCTTGACGTTGGTGAGCCCCATCACTTCACGCACACGCTTTAACGCGCGGCATTCCAAGGCAAAACCCTCCGCGTAGGCGGGGTGCGCGTAGCGCGCGGCGCCGCGGAAACCGAGCATGGGGTTTTCCTCACGGGGTTCGAAATCCTTGCCTCCGATGAGGCTCGCGTATTCATTGGATTTGAAATCGGATAACCGCACAAGGACCGGCTTGGGATAAAACGCCGCCGCGATGGTGGCCACGCCTTCCGCGAGGCGCGTCACAAAATACTCGGCCTTGTCGTTATAGCCCGCGGTGAGGCGCTCGATCTCCCTGCGCGCGCGGCTCTCGCTCACGCGCTCCGGGTGGATCAGCGCCATGGGATGTATCTTGATGCTGTTGCTGATGATGAACTCAATGCGCGCCAGGCCCACGCCATCGTTGGGGATGAAGGACAGCGCGAAGGCCTGATCCGGGTCGGCGAGATTCATCATGATCCGGGTGCGCGGGCGCGCCAGATTCGCAAGCTCGGTGCGCTCGATGCGGTATTTGAGCAGGCCGCGGTAGATATTGCCCACGTCTCCCTCGGCGCAGGACACGGTGAGCGGCCCCCCCGTGGCGAGCACGCGCGTGGCGTCCGGCGCGCCCACTACCGCCGCTATGCCCAGTTCGCGCGCCACGATCGCGGCATGACAGGTGCGCCCGCCGCGGCTGGTCACGATGGCCGCGGCGCGCTTCATCACCGGCTCCCAGTCGGGCGTGGTGGTCTCCGCCACCAGCACCTCGCCGGCCTGAAAATCGGCAAGATGTTCGAGATCGGTGATGACGCGCGCGTTTCCACCGCCGATCCTCTGCCCCACGCTTTTGCCCTGCAAAACCGGCGCGGCGTGCTGTTCCAGTATATACGTCTCCAGCACGTCGCCGCGGCGTTGCGACTGCACAGTCTCCGGGCGCGCCTGCACCACGAACAGCTCGCCGGTGACGCCGTCCTTGGCCCATTCGATGTCCATCGGCCGCCAGCGTCCGGCGCGCGCGCTGTAATGATCCTCAATCTTGAGCGCATAGTCGGCCAGCGTGAGCGCCTCTTCATCGCTGATACTGAAACGTCTGCGCTCCGCCTCCGGCACCGCGCGATTGCGCGTGGTGGCGCCCATTCCGCCCTCTTCGTACACCATGCGCAGTTGCTTCGCCCCCAAGCGGCGGCGCAGCACGGCGCGATAGCCCGCGCGCAGCGCGGGCTTGAATACATAAAACTCATCCGGATCCACCGTGCCCTGCACGATGTTTTCGCCCAGCCCGTACGCGCCGGTGATGAAGACCACGTCGCGAAAGCCGGTCTCGGTATCGAGCGTGAAGATCACGCCGCTTGCCGCGAGATCGGAGCGCACCATCTTCTGCACGCCGATGGAGAGGGCCACTTGAAAGTGATCGAAGCCCTGATCCATGCGGTAGGAGATGGCGCGGTCGGTGAACAGGCTGGCGAAACACTTGGCCACCGCCTCGCGCAGCGCCGCATGGCCGCGGATATTGAGATAACTCTCCTGCTGGCCGGCGAACGAAGCGGTGGGTAAATCCTCCGCGGTGGCCGAGGAGCGCACCGCCACGTCGGTGCGCGCGCCGTATTGAGCGCACAACCCATCGTAAGCCTGCGCGATCTCCGTCCATAAATCTTCCGGTATGCCCGCGCCGCGGATCAAATCGCGCGCCAGCTCGCCGCGCCGCGCCAACTCGGCGACATCCTGCTTGTTCAGGCCGCTCATGAGGCGTTGCAATTCGGCGCGTATCCCCGCGCTGTCCAGCACATGCCAATAAGCGCCTGCGCTGACGGCGAAACCGTTGGGTATCTTCACGCCTTGCGGGATGAGCGCGCGGCACATCTCGCCCAGCGAGGCGTTCTTGCCGCCCACCTGCGGCAAGTCTTGCAGCGTGACCTGCTCAAACCAACGGATATAGGACGGCATCAGATGCCCGCAAAATGTTTAGTTAATACAAGCGTTAATGAATGTGTTATAAAACAGTATAGCAAGCCGGCAGGACTGGGCTTGATATAGATCAAGGAAAAATACGCCATCTTAACTTACTTTCCGATTTGATGATTTTCCCAAGAAATGGGGTTTTGACCTATGTATGGCTTTAACGTACGGCTCGATATGCCGTTTGACGCGGCAGTGGCGAAAGTAACCGAGGCCTTGAAGAAAGAAGGTTTCGGCATACTGACCGACATTGATGTACAGGCCACGCTGAAGGCCAAACTCAACGTGGAGCGGCGGCCCTATCGCATACTCGGCGCGTGCAATCCTCCGCTTGCGCATCGCGCCCTGGAAGCCGATCCGGATGTCGGATTGCTGCTGCCCTGTAATGTAGTTGTAAGGGAAGAGGAGAATCAAAAAATCACCGTGGCCTTCATGGACCCGGCTGCCGTGTTGCAACTTTCCGGCAACCCGGAACTGCACACTCTCGGCAAAGAGGTGAAAGACCGTTTGCAGCGCGTGTGCGACAGCCTTGAATCCTGATACTGTACTCGCGAGGAGAACATTATGAATAAACTGAGATTATGCGCCGCAGTCATCGCCTTTGCGATGCCTGCGTTTACCGCTTTTGCCGAGGACGCGCACCATCCAGGCAAAGAAGGCGCTACGCCAGCCGCCGGGATCACAACGGACGGCGATATGAACAACCGCCCGGAGCGGTTGCAGGAGCAGATGAGGAAGATGCAGGCTCAAATGCAAAAAATCCACGAGACGAAACAGCCGAAGGAACGTCAAAAACTTTTACAGGAGCACATGCAGGGCATGCGCGAAGCAATGAAAATGATGCGCGGCATGAGAGGCCCCATGATGCAGGGCGGAGCGTCCCAAACAGGCGGCATCGGTCCCGGTATGATGATGGGCGGGGGCGGAATGATGGGCGGCGGCATGATGGATATGATGATGGGAGGCATGGGCGGGCGCGGCAGCATGGGAATGATGGATATGATGGGTGGTGGCATGGGAATGATGGGCAGGGACGGCATGGGCCCGTTCGGCATGCTCAATCTCAGCGACGAACAGCGCGCCAAGTTCCGCAAGATCGAGGATGAGCAGCGCAAGAAGACCTGGGGCCTGATGGGCAAGATGATGGACGAATCGGCGAAGCTGCGCGAACTGTACGACGCCGACGCGCCGGACGCGAACAAGATCGGCGCGGTGTACGACAGGATCTTCGACCTCAAGCGCGAGGCCATCGTAGTAGGCATCGAGGCGCGCAACAAGGCGCGCGCGGCGCTGACCAGGGAGCAGCAGGAGCAGATCAAGCAACGGCGCCGCGGCGGCATGGGCATGACGGGCGGTGGCATGATGGACGACGATGATGAGGGGCAACGAATGGAGATGATGGAGGAAATGATGGAACAGATGCTGGAGCATCAGGAGGCCGCGCAGGGCAAATAATAACGCACCCAAGGAGGACGAATTATGAAAAAAACTGTTAACCCCAGCGTGCTCGGCATTTCCCTGGCGCTCACGCTCGGCATACTTTACTCGGTCTGCACTGCGGCATTTGCATTGTGGCCTGAATCCGCTCTTGCCTTCTTTAACGCATGGTTCCATGGCGTAGACCTGCGGCTGTTGCAACCTGAGGGAGGACGCGCGGTTGCCCTGGATACCTTCTTGTACGGCTTGATCAGTATTTTGATAACGGCCTACGTAGCGGGCGTGGTGTTTACCCTGTTATACAATTGGCTGAACGGCATGATGGGCGGCAGAAAGGAGTAGCGTATGAGGATGATGGAGCAGATTTTGCAGCGCCAAGAAGAGGGGCAAGGAAATGAGTTGTGCCGCCTGCCACACTGATAACCCGAAAAATACCGGTAAGCACACTGGAAAGGAAATCCAGCCGCGCGCGCCTGAGGGCGCCACTTAAAGCCCCGCCTCTCAAACTGACTCGCGCCTTGAGCACCGGCGAGGCGCTCAAGATCATCGTGGGAAATTGCTTGACCCAGTTGCAGGGTAATCACGAGGGATTCCTGCGCAGCCCGCAGCCGGAATATCTGCATCAGATGCGCGTGGCGCTGCGACGCTTGCGCTCGGCCTTGGGCTTGTTTGGCAGTATCATTCCCAGGCCGGGTCATTCGGCTATTACAGATGAGCTTAAATGGCTCAACAAGCAACTGACGCAAGCCAGGGATTGGGACGTGTTTATCATGGACATGCTTACGCCCGTACTCGCGCATCATCCACATGAGTCCGCGCTCGTCACGCTCGCGCGAAGTGCGCGCAAGTTACAAACCGGACAGCGCGCCCAAGCGCGCAAGGCGGTGCGCTCACAGCGCTATGCTAAATTGGTGCAGACCCTATCCAAGTGGACGAACAGCGGCAGCGAATCGAGCGAACCGCTGGTGGTATTGGCGAAATCGGCGCTGGACAAGCGCCATAAACGTGTACGCAGGCGCGGCAAGTGCTTTGCGAAGCTGAACGCCGCACAGCGCCATAGACTGCGCATCGCCGCCAAAAAATTGCGCTACCCCGCCGAGTTTTTCGCCGCGCTTTATCCGCGTCAAACAGCGCGCGACTATCTCAAGGCATTGCGTAGCCTACAGAGTGTGCTCGGTGTGCTCAATGACGCGGCCACGGCACAAAGGCTGTTAAAAGAACTGCCTGTGGCAACACTGCGCCAAGAAGCTATTGCCTTGGTTCAAGACCGGGTGACACATGAAAGGCGCGCACATCTTGCCAAGATGAAAAAAGCCTGGCGCCGCTTTGCCAAGCAAAAAGTGTTTTGGGAATAATATTACCGTTTATCCTACGCCCCTTATCAGAAGCAGGCATTTTTGAGATAAGATGCAGGCATGTCCATCAACAAGACCATTCACCAGGAGCCGTTATGGCAATTGACCCGGTGTGCGGCATGACCGTACAGGAAAGAACGGCGGCGGGCCGTTTCGTTTATCTGGACCAAAGCTACTACTTTTGCTCGGCGCGCTGCCTGCACGAGTTCCAGGCCGCGCCTGAAAAATTCGTTCACCGCGGAGCCCAACCACACGTGCACGCCGCCGGCCCCGCTCTTGCGCCAGCCAGGGAAGGCTTAGTGTCGCGGGAGGCAGGAAGCCGGGAGCGACAAGGCAAGGCCAAAGACCCGATCTGCGGCATGGTGATAGACAAGTCCGGCGCGCTTACCTCTGAGCGCGCCGGACGCATCTATTATTTCTGCTCCACCGGCTGCAAGCTCACCTTCGACTCACCCGATCAGGAACTCAAGTCCATGCGCATGCGCGTGGCGATTGCGCTCACCGGCGTGCTCGCGCTCGCCGTACTGCGCGCGGCAGCGTTCATTGGGCTCGCCACCGGCGCCACCATCGTGACCTGGGCGCCGATCCCGCAACTGCCATGGTTCACCTGGGGCATGTGGCTGTTCATTCTGGTCACGCCGGTGCAGTTCATCGGCGGCTGGAGCTTCTACAAGGGCGCCTGGGCCGCGATCCGCACGCGCACCATCAACATGGATTTCTTGATCGCGCTCGGCACCTCGGTGGCGTATTTTTACAGTGTGGCGGTGATCTTTTTCCCCGAGGTGCTGCCGGTGAAGGTGGAGGAGCGCGCTGTTTATTTCGAGGTCTCCGCCGTCATCATCGCCTTTGTATTGCTCGGCAAATACATGGAGGAAATCATCAAAAAACGTTCATCCGCAGCGGTACGCAAGCTCATGGATTTGAAGCCCGCCCAGGCGCACGTGGTGCGCAACGGCATGGAAATGGACGTCGCCGCGGAAAACGTGATGCTGGATGAAATCGTCATTGTGCGCCCCGGTGAAAAAATTCCCGCCGATGGCGTCGTGCAGGAGGGCGCTTCCAGCGTGAACGAAGCCATGCTCACCGGCGAAGCGATGCCGGTGGAAAAAGCGCCCGGCGCGCAAGTCATCGGCGGCACGCTCAATCAAGCGGGCCTGTTGCGCTTCAAGGCCACGCGCGTGGGCGCGCAAACCGCGCTGGCGCAGATCATTAAATTGGTGGAAGAGGCGCAGGCCACCAGCGCGCCGATTCAGCGCATCGCCGATCAGGTAACCGGCTATTTTGTCCCCGCCGTGGTGCTGGTGGCGTTTTTATCGTTTGGAGGCTGGTGGCTGGCCGGCGACTTCCCGCAGGGTCTGCTTGCCTTCATCGCGGTGCTTATCAGGACGTCGCCGCGGAAAACGTGATGCTGGATGAAATCGTCATTGTGCGCCCCGGTGAAAAAATTCCCGCCGATGGCGTCGTGCAGGAGGGCGCTTCCAGCGTGAACGAAGCCATGCTCACCGGCGAA
>JAMCTV010000101.1:917-5066 GCA_023381235.1 Gammaproteobacteria bacterium | reverse complement strand
CCGTGGCGCCCGCCTCCCTCAACCGGTAATAAGGCACAAGCAACTCGGAATCTTCAAAATTATCCGCGCTGATGATGAGCGCCTTCATGGCTTTACTTCACGCGGCGGAACTCGGTCTTCAGACATGTGGGACACGGCGGCAGGTGCCCGGTTTTCGGCACGGTCACTTTGTGTTGGCAGTTGGCGCACGCAAACTCGCCGCCGTGCGTGATGTCGCCGGTATGATAAACCAGCAGCGCATCCAGCTTGTTGCTAAATCGGCTGCTCCACTCGCCCAGCGCCTTGGCCGCCTGCGCCAGTGCCTTGCCGCCTTTGTCGCGCCAAACTTCAAGCACGCCGCCCGCCGTTTCACCCAGGGCCTGCGCCTGCGGCTTCATGGCCTGATAGGAGCTGACCAAATCTTTCTTCAGCGCCGCGCTGACCTTGCTCACCGTTTCGCCGGTGTATTCTCCCGCCTCTTTCAGGCGTTTGGTGGCGCTCTCCACCGCGCTTTTGATGTTGTCCGCGCTCACCGCGTCGAGCGCCTGGCCCAGAATTTTTTTCACCTCAATGCGCAGTTTTTCATAGGCGTCCAACTCTTTTTCCCGCTGCGCAGTGTCACCTTGGGTGTCAGGTGTTTGCGGCGGTTGGGTTTGCATATTCATTCCAAATACTCCTCTCTATTTCCGCCTTTAAAGTTAGCGCTGACCCCCTCTCCAGACCTTGATCTCCATCAAGGAATTGAGAGATTCATCAATTACAATTGCTTCAAAGAGTTACGGGAGAACGTATGCCGTATTTGGGAAGGTTTACACAAATCAGCGCGGCGCTGTGGGGTTATCTCGCGTGGCGCGGGCTGACGGCGCTGCGGCTGTGGCGCAGCAAGCTGTCGCCCGCGCAGAAACTGCGTGACACGCTGGAAGGGCTGGGGGCGACGTTTGTCAAGCTCGGCCAGGGATTGAGCCTGCGCCACGACTTGCTGCCGGAGGATTATCTTGCCGCCTTGCAGGATTTGCAGGATAAAGTGGCGCCCTTTCCCGGCACGCTGGCGGTGCGTGAGATAGAGGGTGCGCTGGGCAAGCCCGTCAACGAGTTGTTTTCCGAATTTGACGCGCAAGCGTTTGCCGCCGGCTCCATCGCGCAGGTGCACAAGGCGCGCATGCACGACGGGCGGCAGGTGGTGGTCAAGGTGCGCCGTCCCGGCATCAAGCTTCAGATAGATCAGGACATGCGCATGCTGAGGGCGCTGGTGCGCGCGCTGCTGGTGTTGATGCCCGGCCTGCAGCAATATGAGCCGCTGGAAATTATCCGGGAAATCTGGACCAACCTGCGCAAGGAAACCGACTTCCGCCAGGAGGCGCGCAACATCGGGCGCTTCGTGGAAGGATTCAAGGGTTCCACCACCGTGCACATTCCGGCGGCCGTGGATGAACTCTACACGGAATCCGTGCTGGTGCAGGAGATGAGCGGCGGCCTGCGCGTGTGTGATCTGGGTTTTGCCGAAAAGGGACCGCCGCTGGCCGAGGCCTTTGTGGACGCCTATCTGCACCAGTTTTTCGTGCTGGGCGCGTTTCACGGCGACCCGCATCCCGGCAATCTGTTCATCATGAAAGACGGGCGCATCTGTTTTCATGATTTTGGCCTGGTCGGTTTTCTGGACAACGCGACGCGCAGGAATCTCGCCGCCTTCATGCAGGCCTTTATCCGCCAGGACAGCGCCTGGATGCTGGACAGCTATCTCGACTTGGGCGTGCTGGGCGGGACATTTAATCGCGCGGAATTCCAGCGCGGGCTGGATGAACTGATTGCGGATTACGCGACCTTGCCGCTCAAAGACTGGTCGTTCGCCGAGGCCTTCATGCGCATCGCCCGCCTGGGCCGCGGCCAGAATATCCGCATTCCGCACAATCTGCTGGTGCTGATGCGCGCGATGTTTCTGATGGAAAACACGGTGCGCTGCCTCAATCCGCAATTCAACCTGATGGATGGGCTGGTGGGCAAGGCGGAGCACATGCTCAAGGCGTCCGCGCGCGAGGCCGGCGTCGAGCAAGCGACCGCCCGCTTGAGATATGAAACCGGGTTGGCGGTCCAGGAGTTGCCGGCGTCGTTAAGCGCGCTGGTGCGCCGCTTGCGCAGCGAAGGGTTGCAGTTTCGTCTGCACCATCACGGCCTGGAAGATTTGGAGGGGCACATTGACCGCAGCAGCAACCGCATGGCGCTTGCCCTCGTCACCCTGGGCCTGTACATCGCCGCCTCGCTGCTCATGCAGAACAGCGTCGGCCCGCGCTTCGCCGGCATGCCGCTGCTCGCCCTGCTGGGCTACGCACTCGCCCTGTGGTTTACCTTCCGCCTGGTGCGCGGTATCACCCGCTCCGGCAGATTGTGACGCGCAACCTCCCGTGAGCGGATATTCGTTTCTAAACGATGCTGTTCCGCCACGCCCTGCTGTGGATTAAGCCAGTGCAGCCATGGCCTTTTTGACCCGGGCCGCGTAATCCGCTCGGGACTTGGCTTCCGTACATCAGGAAGTGGTTGTGTTTGCTCGACCTGGACCGGGGTGAACCGAGGCCAGGTCGAGGTTGCCGGGCTTCAGAGCTTGCGGCCCATCCTCCGAAGTCACGCGAGGTCGAAGCGATCGAGGTTCATCACCTTGTTCCAGGCCGCGACGAAGTCACGCACGAACTTCTCCTGCGCATCCGCGCTCCCATAGACTTCGGCCAAGGCCCGCAGCTCGGAGTTGGAACCGAAGATCAGATCGACACGCGTGGCGGTCCACTTGACTTTGCCGCTCTTGCGATCACGCCCTTCAAATATGTCCTTGGCGTCCGATACCGCCTTCCATTCCGTGCTCATGTCGAGCAGGCTCACGAAGAAGTCGTTGGTCAGCGTCTCCGGCTTCTTGGTAAAGACGCCGTGCCGGGTCTGTCCGAAGTTGGTGTTCAGGACGCGCATGCCGCCGACGAGAACCGTCATCTCGGGTGCGGTCAGCGTCAGCAGCTGCGCCTTGTCGACCAGCAGCGCCTCGGCCGGCACGTTGTACTTGCCCTTGAGGTAGTTGCGGAAGCCGTCGGCGACGGGTTCGAGCACCGCGAAGGACTCGACGTCGGTCTGCTCCATTGATGCGTCTATGCGTCCCGGCGTGAAGGGCACCGTCACGGCGACACCGGCGCGTACGTCCAGGCGTAAAGGGAACGGTTACATCGCCGCCTCCATTCTTCGCCGCCTGCTCGACGCCCGCGCAACCGGCCAGAACGATCAGGTCGGCGAGCGAGACCTTCTTGCCGCCGGATTGCGCGCTGTTGAATTCGCTCTGGATGCCCACCAGAGTCTTCAGCACCTTCGCCAGTTGGTCCGGCTGGTTGACCTCCCAATCCTTCTGCGGGGCCAAACGAATGCGGGCGCCGTTGGCGCCGCCGCGCTTGTCGGAGCCGCGGAAGGTGGAGACCGACGACCAGGCGGTGTACACCAACTGCGAGACCGACAACCCCGAGGCCAGCACCTTGGCCTTGAGGGCGGCGATGTCCTGCGCGTCGATCAATTTGTGATTGACCGCGGGGATGGGGTCTTGCCAGATCAGCTCCTCGGCCGGCACTTCCGGGCCGAGGTAGCGCGCCCGCGGACCCATGTCGCGGTGCGTGAGCTTGAACCAGGCCCGGGCGAAGGCGTCCGCGAACTCATCCGGGTTCTCCATGAAGCGCCGCGAGATCTTTTCGTAGGCCGGGTCGAAACGCAACGAGAGATCGGTGGTGAGCATGGTGGGGGCGTGACGCTTGGCCGGGTCGTGGGCGTCCGGAATGGTCCCGGCGCCCGCGCCCCCCTTCGGCTGCCACTGCTGCGCACCGGCCGGGCTCTTGGTCAGTTCCCATTCGTAGCCGAACAGGTTCCAGAAGAAGTTGTTGCTCCACTTCGTCGGCGTGGTGGTCCAGGTAACTTCCAGACCGCTGCCGATCTGATCGCCGCCCTTGCCGCTGCCGAAGCTGCTCTTCCAGCCGAGGCCCTGTTCCTCAATGGGAGCGGCTTCGGGCTCGGGTCCGACGTGGGTCGCCGGGCCGGCGCCGTGGGTCTTGCCGAAGGTGTGGCCGCCGGCGATGAGGGCGACGGTCTCCTCGTCGTTCATCGCCATGCGCGCGAAGGTTGTGCGGATGTCCTTGGCGGCGGCAACCGGATCCG
>JAMCTV010000101.1:0-781 GCA_023381235.1 Gammaproteobacteria bacterium | reverse complement strand
TGAAGCCCGTGGACTCAAGCGCGACGTTGCCTGCGAGGATCATGAGGTCGGCCCAGGAAATCTTCCGGCCGTACTTCTGCTTGATCGGCCACAGCAGCCGGCGCGCCTTGTCGAGGTTGACGTTGTCGGGCCAGCTATTGATGGGCGCGAAGCGCTGCTGGCCCATGCCTGCGCCGCCGCGGCCGTCGCTGATGCGGTAGGTGCCGGCACTGTGCCAGGCCATGCGGATGAAGAGCGGCCCATAGTGGCCGAAATCCGCCGGCCACCAGTCCTGCGAGTCAGTCATCAGCGCCCGCAAATCCTTTTTCACGGCAGCCAGGTCGAGGCTCTTGAATTCTTTGGCGTAATCGAAGCCCTCGCCCATGGGGTCGGACAGGGCCGAGTTCTGGCGCAGGATATCGAGCTTCAACTGGTTGGGCCACCAATCGCGGTTGGACTTGACTTCGCCCGCTGCGACGGTGCGATGGAATGGGCACTTCGTTTCGGTTGGCATGGGCTTTCTCCTGGTTGAAATGAGAAACTACTATAGCCAGCCAAAGTGAGTAGCTGAAATTGATTGTTTCAATCTCAATGATAGGCAAAAGCTATCGTTTTGCGTCACTCCCGCGCACCCCGGAATCCACGGATACACCTGGATTCCCTGCCTGCCGCAGGCAGGCGGCTCACGCTACGCATGTCCCCGAAGTGACGGGAATGCTATCACCCCTCTACCACGTATTGCTGCAAGTCACCCGTCTTCAGGTGCATCAGGTCCTTGTTGATGGTCATGCTTACCAGTTTC